>JBAIYI010000143.1:0-2966 GCA_037915955.1 Terriglobales bacterium | reverse complement strand
GCAGCGTGAGGCAGGAGGTACTGGTTCCACAGGTGCTGCCTGCGCCGGAATGAAAATACATAAAGCCGGAGGAGAGGAACTGACCGCCTCCGCCCCAGCTCGGATTCGCAGACGTGGAGCGGTTCTGGAAGAACAGGAAACCGCGATTGCCGTCAGGTGAGGCATAGGTCCCGGAGCACGGTGCTAACAGAACGTTGCCATCGATCGATGACGGAACCTGCGGCGGATTGGCCGGACCACCTGGACACTGCATCCGCCGCGACAGCACATATCCGTTTGCCTGCGACGATACGGATCCGTCTGTCTTATACGAGACCACACAGGCGTTCGGGCTGGCGCCTCCGACTGACGTCGCCAGAGTGCATGCGGGAGCTTTGCCAGCGTTGGAAGTGACTGCGACGCTGTCTGAGGTGCTGAAGTAGAACATCACTCCGTTCGAGCCATCGCCGGCGGCCGTGCTCATCCGAACGGTGGAATTGCTCCCGAGATTCAATCCATTTGCGCCTACGTAATAGAGGCCGGGATCAAAGATCGCCGTGGTGAGATTGCCTCCAACCTTGCCGATGTTTTGCCAGATGATGGCTCCATCTGCAAGAGTCAGGCCCCCCGTGCAAGTGCCGCTGGGCTGCGGGACACAGGGAACGGGATTCCAAATACTTGTTGGGGGCAGCGACGCAGCCGTGTTCCCGCCATTGGTCGCCATAAAGAGATATCCGGGGCCATTTCCCTGCGACCCGTTCGGTTGAATGATGGCTCCGGCGTTGTAATGGCCCGTAGCCCAAATCGGCGCCGACACAGTGAACCGGGGATTTGATCCTGTGTACGGAATCGCCAGACAACCCGGAACGCCCGAACCGGGGCTCACCGTTCCCATGCTGCAACTGGTGTAGTCCCCCGGAGAAAACTCGATACAGCCATTTGGATCCGGGCAGCCGTTGACCTGCAGCGGCACGGCCTTCACGCTCCCGAGAGTCGTGGGCTTGGAAGGCGTCGCGATCGTCGCGAACGGATCGCCAAAGGGAGTGGAAGGATACAGGTAGTGCCCGGTACTGCCCAGGCTGATGCTCGCGGGCTGGGTTGAAGGTCCGCCGAGCACCGCGAAATCTGAGCCTGAATTCGAAGGTCCACCGTGTGAGAGATCAACAATGCCGACGTTGGCGGCGGTGACGTTACTGGAATCTATCTGCACCGAACGTTGCGGTCCGCCGAAAACCGTGATTCGTGCGCTGCCTCCTACCGAAAGTGCCGAGGGTGAGGTGGGGTGAAGAATGACAAGCGGAATCGGCACATTGGCCGGCGCAACTCCGCAACCCGCCTTTGCTTTTACGCTGACAGTGGCAGCACCCGAGACCATCCGGGTAAATGACATCTGTACAGGATCGGTGATGGTGACCTCAACATAAGGATGAGCCGTGGCCAGAGACGCCGGGAGCGCCGCAACTCCGGGCAGCGAACTGGGGAAGGTCACATTCACATTCGAGCCGGTCGTATAACCGTTCAGCGCCGCATAGCGGCAGACAGGAGTCGCAGTGTTGCTGCTGCAGTTGAACGGAGTACCGATATAACCGAAAGGAACCAGCCCGCCGGTGCCCGAAGCGCTGGGATTGATGGCATTGATATAAAGATCTGCTGCCGCGGCTTCGCAGGCGGCATCAGCGGCGCCCTGGGCCATCTGGCGATGCGCCCAGAGCTGCGTGTAGTCGGCAGCCACACCGAGCATCGCCAGCAGGAACAGGCTGATGAAAACAAAAATGGGAATCAGAGTCTGGCCGTGCTCAGGAGCACGATGCGGCTGCGGATGGCGGCGAATTTTCATGGCACGATCATCCTTCCCTCTGAATAGGTGTGCATGGTCGGCGTGTTGATGAACTGGCTCAGCCAGGGGACGTAGGTGTAGGCCACCGTTACGCGAACACGGTTCGGTGGCGAGGCACTGCCGTCCGGGAATGTTACGGTCGTGCTGAGCGCAGTCACGTTGTGCAGAGAGGTGGCAGCAAACGTCGCGACTTTCGTCTGCGTTCCGGTGGCGTCGCCTCCGCTGTGTACCACGGCATAGCGCACGCCTTCATTCGCGGCATCGGCCAGCACTGAATAGGTGTACATGACCCAGGCCACTTCAAAGATCCAGAAAACCACGGTGAAGATCACCACGATCATCATCGACGTTTCCAGCAGACTCTGGCCGCCCTGCGCGTTTCTGCGAATTGGAGTGCTTCTCAGCATCGCTCAGTACAACGACCTCATGGAAACCTGACGCCGAAAATTCAGGGTGCCCGGCAGCACGACATTGAAGGCCGTGCCTGGAATCAGCGGCGTAACCGTATAACCTACGTCTACGCGGTTGAGCACAAACATCGGCGCCTCGGGATCAGCCGCAACGGCCGTAAACGAAAATGAAGGACCAAAACTGTCACAGAGCGCGATGTTCGTTGTCGTATTCACGCCTTTGGACTTGCTGCACACGCGAACCGAAGTATTTGAAGTTGTGGCGCCGTGGAGCGCGTTGGTCATGTTCTCCAAAACCAGAGTGCTCACGGCAGTGGTGCTGGGCGCGGTCGCCGTCGCAAGCGATGATGAGCCTTGCGCCGAGAATTGCACTCCCTGGCGGGGAGCAGCCGTCAAGGTGAGTATGCAGAACCAGAAATAACCGAGATTGATGAGATTGAAGGCGATGCCCAGCAGCAAAGGCATGGCCACTGCCGTCTCAAGAAGGCTCTGCCCGGATTCCTTCCGCCCCTCTTGTTTCCACCGAAATCTGAGTCTCAAGCGCATAACATCCTCGCTCAGTTCACTTTCACCCGATCAAAACTCAACGTGTCACCTACGGATGTCCTGGTCGCGTCGGCGGCCCCCGAAGGAAGCTCCAGCACGGCCGCAGCCTTCCAGAAAATCTTTGTCATCCTGAAAGTGCGCATGTTCTTCCTCACCGCCACAACGTTCCAATCGTCGTCCAGCACCAGCACATC
>JBAIYI010000388.1:0-2401 GCA_037915955.1 Terriglobales bacterium | reverse complement strand
TGTTGAGCACGGCGGCGCGCTCAAGAATGTCCCAGAACGGTTCCATGGAATCAACCGGCGGCAATAGCTCAACTGGCTCGTTGCGGATCAGTCGCAGAAAGCGTTGCTGGGCCGTGGTGAAGAGCCGCTTCGCTGCCGCGTCAGTCTCGGCGGCAATCACCTGTACCGCAACCATTAAATAAGGTTGTTTGAGTACTTGGCTGGGCCGGAACTGCTCGCGATAGAGCCGCGCCGCCACATGCAAGGCATCCGGCGCAAAGTGCGCGGCGAACGCAAACGGCAGACCCTTGGCCGCCGCAAGCTGCGCGCTGAATGTGCTGGATCCGAGCAGCGTGATGGGTACATTGCTGCCCTGTCCGGGGAAGGCCTTCACCACCTGTCCCGGTCTTTCCGGCCCGAGGTAGGTTTGCAGTTCTTCCACCAGCGCAGGAAAATGTTCGTCACTCTGGTTCAGGTCGCGGCGCAGCGCGCGCATCGTTTGGAAGTCAGCGCCGGGAGCGCGCCCTAATCCAAGGTCAATTCGGCCTGGGTAAAGAGCTTCCAGCGTGCCGAACTGTTCCGCCACCACCAGTGGTGCGTGGTTCGGTAGCATCACCCCGCCGCTGCCAACGCGAATCGTCTTCGTCGCTCCGGCTACGTGCCCGATAAGCACCGGCGTGGCTGAACATGCCAGTCCGGCGATCGAATGATGCTCCGCCAGCCAGTAACGCTTGTATCCCCACTGCTCTACATGCTGCGCCAGGTCCACTGACCGTGCAACGGCGCTGCCCGCCGGCTCTCCCGGCCTCATGCCGACCAGGTCCAGAACCGAAACCACAATTCCACTCTGCATGGCAGATTAGATGAGCCCGCCGAGCTTCCGATTCAGAGAGGAATGCCGCACACGATGAAGAAACGCCAGAATGCGCAGTTGAGCAACAAAGCCCTGCCTTCAGACTAGAGAGAACCTCTTCGCCTAGGCTGCCGGCTTCATCTCATGCGCAGGCGGCTGCTTGAACGTCAGCAGCATGTTGGCGGCGAATACCGTCACAGCGGCAAGCTCAAAGATCGCAGAGCAGGGAAGCGCCGCCCACGCGCGAGTCCAGTAGCCTTCGTAAGCCAGCACCTCGCTGCTCACGCGCAGCAGGCAGCCGATGTTCAGAAGCAGCAGGCACGCGAGCATAAGTCGCGGGCTCCACAGAACGCGCATTCCCGCGAACGCGGGCAACACGCGCTGCCCGATCGCAAATACCATCGTGGAGATGAACCCGACCGTCAGAGCGTGACGTGAAGCCCCAATCCATCCGTTAGCGCGATCAAAATACGCCGCACCTACACCAATCAGTGTCGCCGCAATCAACCAGCCGTAGGCGATGCGCACAAACACCGGGAATGACGGATGCACCCCAGTCGTCTTCGCCGCGCGGTCGGCGGGAACAAACAGCCGGAAGGCATAGACTGCAACCACTGCGGCAATAGTGAACAGCCACGGCGCAATCCGCAGAAATCCTGCCAGAGCCAGCGCAACGCCCAGCGCATTCATCATCAACGCCGTGCGAATTCCTTTTTCACGGAGCGGCTTGAGTCCCAGGAAAACCGGCAGCCATCGTGCGCTGAATCCCCACACTGTCGGCACAATGAACAGGTAAGCCAGAACCGCCAGCAGTCGCCCTTCAAACGAAGCAGGGAAGGCTGGCGATACAGCTTTCGCACTCACGTAGATCGCGCCGCCCAGATTCATCAGCAGACCAATGCCGAAGCCGGCTGTACCCACGAGCACAGCAACAATCCACATCGGCATCGGCTGGCGCGCACTGCCCGCGCTGGGCGGATGCTGCCGCACCGCCTGTACAAAGATCGCAAACGCACAAATCTCCAGCATCGCCGAAAGCGGTAGCGCAGCGCGCCAGTGCCACTGATAAATTCCCGTGGCCCAGCGCAG
This sequence comes from Terriglobales bacterium, assembly GCA_037915955.1. GTDB lineage: Bacteria > Acidobacteriota > Terriglobia > Terriglobales > Acidobacteriaceae > Angelobacter. The sequence goes on along the minus strand of JBAIYI010000388.1, from coordinate 480 downwards.
GAACGTCCCAATGGTCCAGAGCGCCCACGCCGTCCACCCGCGCGCAGCGGAATACTGTACTCTGCCTGCCATCTTGGGAATGGAATAGAAGCCGATTCCCATGATGAACGTTCCAATCCAGCCAAAGATCTGCGCGTGTCCGTGCGCCTGGATCCATGCCGCCGGTATCGCCGCGCCATGATGGCCGCTGATGGAAATCAGGTTCCACACGCCCAGGAACGTCCCGGGCAGCAGCATGAAAAAGAGGCCCGTGATGGCATAGACCATCATCAGGCGCTGCGCGCTCCGCTCCCGCGCCTGCAGCAGGATGGCAGGCGCGCTCTGCGGCTGAATGCTTACCAGTGGCTCCATAGTGGCAACTTGCGGCATTATCGCACCGCCTCAAGCGGCACGTTGATGGTGAGCACGGCCGGCCGGTGCTTCATGGCCATGTTCATCACTCTCCATAAATGGATGCCCCACCACGCCAGCGCGGTGACC
>JBAIYI010000550.1:0-2563 GCA_037915955.1 Terriglobales bacterium | reverse complement strand
ACTGCCGGGGGCTGATGCCGAGCGTGCGTTTGAGAAGGCGCTGAAAGTGAAACGGGCTCAAGCCAACGTGAGCGGCCATCGCTGGCAGATGCAACGTGTCCTCAAGGTGCTGGTCAATGAACCGGCATGCGGCTTCGATCTTCCCAAGCTGGGCATTGGGCCGCTCCGGCTGGCAGCGCAGGCAGGCGCGATAGCCGGCGGATCTTGCCTCGCTGGTAGACGAGAAAAATTCCACGTTATCGCGGCGGGGCCGGCGACTCGGACAGGTTGGCCGGCAGAAAATACCGGTCGACTTCACGGCATAGACAAAGCGTCCATCGGATTTGGCGTCACGGGCCATTACCTGGGACCAGAGATGTTCGCCATTGCTGGTGCTTCGCATGATCGTTTCCATGATCCTGAGTGTAGGCCGCTGCCTCTCCCAGGACTATCCGAGGATTGCTCTCAAACTAAATTGTACTTTGAGCAGGACGCAGCGGGTCAGACGATGAACATGCAATCGCCGTAAGAGAAGAAGCGGTACTTCTCTGCCACGGCGTGTTCGTAAGCTCGGAGGGTATTCTCGCGTCCCGCGAAGGCCGAGACCAGCATCAGCAAAGTTGATTGCGGCAGGTGGAAATTGGTGAGCAGGCCGCTGATGACCCGGAATTGAAAACCGGGATAAATAAAGATGTCCGCTTCGCCGGAGCCTTCGACGATCCGGCCCTCGTTGGCGCGAGCGACAAACTCCAGCGTCCTTACGCTGGTGGTGCCCACCGCAATCACGCGGCGGCCTTCATCCGGTGCCCGGTTGATCTGCTCCGCAGCCTGAGCGGAGATGCTGTAGTGCTCGGTATGCATGCGGTGTTCTTCCACTTTTTCAACATGCAGGGGTTGGAAGGTGCCCAGCCCCACGTGGAGGGTGATCTCGGCCACATCCACACCTCGCGCTCTGACGCGGTCCATGATCTCCGGAGTGAAGTGCAGGCCGGCGGTAGGCGCGGCCACGCTTCCGCGCTCCGCGGGATTGGCGTAGATGGTCTGGTAACGCTCGCGGTCTCGGCCCGTGTCCGGCCGGCTGATGTACGGAGGAAGAGGCACATGGCCGAGCTTCTCGACGGCGGCAAAAAAATCGGGCGCAGGATCGAATCGCAGAGTACGCTCCCCGAACTCTCCACGCGCGATGATTTCTGCCGAAAGTTCCGCCGGGCCGCCCTCGGCGCCGAATGAGATGCGCTCGCCCACGCCGATCTTTCGTCCGGGACGAACCAGCGCCTGCCATTCCAGTGGCGCGATTTGCCGGGTGAGCAGGACCTCAACGCGACCCTTGAGGAACTCCTTTGAGGCTGGATTGCGCGGGCTCAGCGGCTGGGAATGAAGGCCGCTGCGCTGCCCGAAAAGCCGGGCAGGGAAGACCCGGCTGTTGTTGACCACCAGAAGGTCGCCGGGCTGGAGCAGGTCGGGAAAGTCGCGGAACCAGAGGTCCTGCCAAGCCCCGCTGAACCGGTCCATGCGCAGCATCCGGGAGGCGCTCCGCTCAGCAAGTGGCTGCTGGGCAATGAGTTCTTCGGGAAGATGAAAATTGAAGTCAGAAACCAGCACGGGCTAAACAATTATAGAAAAGCCGGTCTGAACGCGGCTGTATAGTCCTAACGGCAAGCATGCACTCGGATTGTCGGAAGTCCTCAGGCGTTAATTTTTGTCTTCAGCCATTGACCGTCAGCATTGAGCGGTGACAACATACAGCTACTCTGGATCTTCCAGTGAGATTTTCAATAGCTCAGGGCGCTGAATGAACCTGGATCGCCGTTGCTGATCCCTGCCAGGCTCACGATCCACCCGCTGCTACACAGCCAATTTGCCTGATTACGGGAGTTCTCAAAGCTATGCTGCGTCCTCGCTTCGTCTCTCTATTTGCGTTTGCCTTTTCGTTGAGTTTCGTTGCCGCCTTTCCCCAGTCCACGCCGGACCGCGATAGCGCAGGTAAGATCGGAAGTGCGCCGGTGGTTACGACGCCTCAAGACAATGACGGGGATAGTGCGGACATACCGCCTTTCGCGCGCGGCAAGATTTCTCCTGAGCAGTACCTGACCCTGCGCGACCAGCACGTCCAGACGCTGCGCGGGCTAAGCGACCTCTCGCGCAATCCGGCGATTAGAAGCAGCGCCATCCGCAGCATGCAACTTCAGGAGCAGTTCTACCGGAACTTCCAGTTTCCGTTTGCAGCGGGAACGGCAGCCGCTCCGGCGGTTCCCACCTGGACCGAACTAGGACCTGACCCGATTCCCAATGGCCAGACCGGAGTGGTGGAAGTTCCCGTCAGCGGACGCGTGACGGCGATCGCCATTGATCCTACGAATGAAAATATTGTCTACGTGGGTGCGGCCCAGGGTGGCGTATACCGCACGACGGATGGCGGCACTACCTGGACCCCGCTTATGGATTCTGCCCAGTCGCTTTCGATAGGCGCCATCACCATTGACCCGCTGAATCACGACACGGTTTTTGTGGGAACAGGTGAAGGGAACTTTGCCGCCGACAGCTTTTTTGGCGTCGGCGTTTACGTGATTACAGGCGCGTCAAC
>JBAIYI010000083.1:0-1905 GCA_037915955.1 Terriglobales bacterium | reverse complement strand
GGCACAGGCCTGGTTGGGATGTGGAAAGCATTTGACGAGTTAGAACAACTAGGCTGGATTGGTCCAAAACGCCCCCGTATGGTAAGTGTGCAGTCCTCTGGCTGTGCTCCCGTGGTGAAAGCCTTTCAATCTGACCAGGAGCGAATCACTCCATGGATCGACGCTCACACCCTGGCTGCGGGTTTACGAGTTCCCGCTCCCTTCGCCGATCGCCTGATCTTGCAAGCATTGCACGATAGTCAGGGTACGGCGGTTGCGGTCGATGACGAGGAAATCCAGGTAGCGCAAAGCGAATTAGCCCGGCAAGAGGGGATATTCGCTGCCCCCGAAGGAGCTGCAACGCTGGCCGCCCTTCACCACCTGGTTAAGATAAACTGGCTCAAATCGCATGAACGCATTGTCCTTTACAATACCGGGAGCGGGCTGAAATATGCCTGATAGCGACGATTGGTAAAACTATGCAGACTGATAGTACGCGTGCCTCTCTAGAACTTCTTTATAATATCAGCCGTGAGCTGGCGACAGCCCTGGATCTGCGCCTTTGCCTGCAGCGGGTGCTGTTGTTATCCCTACACTACGTGGAAGGCGAGCGCGGCAGCATCGTAGTATTGGACGATAAGGGCCAGGCAGTAGACTCAGCCATTGTCTATCGCAACAAAATCCAGGCAAATACCACCAACCAGCTGCGTGAAACTGTAGACCGCGGCCTGGCAGGTTGGGTGATCCGGCAGCGAAAGAGTGTTTACGTCCCAGATACCAGCACCGATGAGCGCTGGCTGCGCCGGCCCGACGACGCCACCAACGCCAGCGGCCCGAAATCAGCCATCTGCGTGCCTCTCATGGCTCGCGAACGATTGGTCGGCGTGCTGACGGTGGTCCATCCCACCCCGGGGTACTTCAGCTCCGAACACCTGGCGTTGATTCAAGCGATCGCCGACCAGGCCGGCGTGGCTGTGCTCAACGCGCGTTTGTATGACGAGAGCCAGCGCCAGGCACGGGTGATGACCGCGCTTGCTGAGAGCGCTATCACCATGAATGCCTCCTTACAAATCGGGGAAGTGTTACAGCGTATCTTAGAGCAAACCGCCCAGGCTCTCCGCGTAGAGACAGTGCTCTTAGCTATGCTTGACCCGGACCGTCGCGAGTTGGAATTTCGGGCTGCCACAAGCCAGCAAGGCCAACCCGTTATCGGCATGCGTTTGCCGTTGGGGCAGGGCATAGCTGGGAAGGTGGCTCAATCCGGACAAGCGTTAATCGTGACGGATGCTGCCGCCGCCGGGGTAGCCAGTCCTGGGTTAACTGTCCGCTCCATGGCTTGTGCTCCGGTACATAACCAGGGAAAAATTATTGGAGTCTTGGAAGCCGTCAATCCCATCGCCGGCCAATTTGAGGCCGATGCGGTCCTGGTGCTTTCTGGAATTGGCAGCCTCGCCGGCATTGCCATCCATAATGCCCAGCTTTACGGAGATGTAGAAACGGCCCGCCAGCGCTATCAAGAGTTGTTCGACGATAGCATCGACCCGATACTAATCACAGATTGCACAGGGCAAATTCTAGAAGTCAGCCGCCAGGCAGCGCTGGCGATTGGTCATTCCCCAGTCACTTTACAGAAAATGTCCATCAGGGATGTTCATCAGCTCAACCCTGAAAAAACCGGCGAAAATTTTGAAGGTATTCAGGCAGGGAAAACCATCTCTTACGAATCCCGGCTGATGCGACAAGCCGGCAACCCGATTCCGATCCAGGTTTATGTCCGCAAAGTGCGCATGGACAGCAGTGACTGCTTGCAGTGGATTTTAAGAGATATCTCAGAGCGCAAAGAGCTGGACGCCATGCGCGACGATTTGATCGCCATGGTTTATCATGACCTGCGCTCACCGTTAGCAAACGTAGTTTCTAGCCTGG
>JBAIYI010000239.1:0-4929 GCA_037915955.1 Terriglobales bacterium | reverse complement strand
TCCGCGCGTGCCTTGAATTCTTTGGCCTCTGCCGTGCGCATCGCGATCGCCACCGATCCATTCTTCTGCTCCGCCTCGCTGGCGAGATCGTCTGATTGCGAAACGTTGGGAAGGTTGGGAATGCTCTCAGTGACAGTACGGATGGAACTCGCCGGCAAATTCGTGAGCTGAGAAAGGCGAAGCCGCAGAGCATCGGCCGCCGATTGCGTCTGGGCGATGTCAAGCCGCGTGCGTGCAACCGCCAGCTTCGCGCGTGTGAGTTCCACCTGGCTATCGAGCCCAGCCTGGATGCGCTGGCTTACGACGTCCTGATATTTAGCTGCGGCCTGCTGCTGTTCACGCTGGATGGTCAGAGATGAATCCAGCAGGTCAAGCTGCATGTAATCGAGCGCGGCTTCCATGATCGTGTCATTGCGACGCTCCGCCGCCTGTGCCGTGGCAATCCCCTGCTCGCTTTTCGCCGCGCGAATGTAGTCGCGCTGCGCGGCGTTGAAGAGGAACTGCTGCGCGTTGACATTGAAGATGGAGGGGGCCGCGCCTTCCAGGCTGAGGGGAAAACCATAAGACCAGCCAAGTCCGGAGCCGGCGATGATCTGCGGCAGAAAGGCATCTCTTGCCTGGCTCACAGCCGCCCGGGCGCGCTGCAGGTCAGCACGCGAGATGGCGGTGGCTGCGCTGTTCTTCAGCGCCAGTTCAATGGCAGTACGAAAGGAGATCGGCCTGGTGCTGGTCTGCTCCTGAGTGGTTTGCGGCTCACTCGTTTGTCCGGAAGCCAACGGACTGAAAAGCAGACAGGCCAACCCAAGGACCAGCACACTGATACCAGATTTCATTTTTCCACCTGCGGAACAAAATGAGTGCGAAAGACGGATTTTAACGGGAAAGGCGGGCCAGCGCATCCTGCGCGGGATGGAACTCTGAAGCCAGCGCGAGGCAGGAGCGATATTGATCGGCTGCACCCTTCTTGTCGCCCTGTTTGAGCAGCAGCTCGCCCAGCAGGTAATGGGCACGGAACGCCGGCGCGTCTTCTGAAGCAGTGTTGTTGCTCAGATAGCGCCGCAGCATCTGGACCGCGTTGTTGATATTGCGATTTGTACGCAGGAAGAGATACGCGCCCTCGTATTCAGGCGCGCTGTCTTCGTGGATGCCGGCCATTGCCTGAGCGATGGCGGAATCCATCTCCGCCAGCCGTCCGGCGCGGCGATAGAAGTGGGCCAGCTCAATCCAGTAACGCGACTGGTTACCGCTCTCCTTGATGGCGTTCTTGTACTGCTCTTCCGCGTTGTTGGCGCCCTGCTTTTCTGCAAGCTTCGCGTAGATATAACTGGCCAGCGCTGGATCTTTGCTTTTCACGGCGTCGCCCTGCTCGCGGGCTTTCTTCTTGTCGCCACCAAGGAAGCCGGGGGCTTCCAGATAGTATTCGGCGAGATCAGACCGGGCAGAGAGATTTTCTCCGTTGAGCGCAACCGCCCGCTCAAACTCAGCGCGAACCTTGCGGGCAAGGCTCCACGCGGTAAATGGATTGGAAGCCTCGGCTTTGCGGCCGGCGGCGCGGCCCAGCCAGAGATGATAGTCGCTGTTGCCCTGCTCGAGGTTGGCTGCCTTCTCGGCCATCCGCAGCGAACTATCCCACATTTCCAGTTGAAAATACATGCGGGCCAGCAGGTTATAGGCCTGCGCATCAGAAGGGTTCTTGTCCACAGCGGCGTTCAACACGCGGCGGGCATCGTCAGCGCGGCCAGAGCGGAGCAATTGCTCAGGCGGAGCGTCCAGGGCCTGGGCCAGTGAGATGAGCAGCACAGGAAGAATCACAAGAGAACGCAGGGTCACCGCTCCACCACCTTTACTTCCATGCCGGTGCGCAGCGGAGCCGCATTCACCGCACCCAGGGCAATCTGCTCGCCCTGCGTTACGCCTTTGGTGATTTCCACTCGCGTGAGGCTGGAAATCCCCGTCTGCACTTCCTGCGCCTGGAGCTTCTGGCCGTCGATCTGATAGACGTAGCGCTTCCCTTCAACGTCATGCACGGCTTCGCGGGATACAGTCAAGGTTCCATTATGGCGGGCTGTCACGATGGCTACGTTCACATTCACATTGGGCAGAAGCTTGCGATCGCCGTTATCGATCTCGCAGGTAATCTCGCCGACTGTGCGGGTCCCCACGGTGGTTACCACGGTGGGAACTCGCGTGAGCGTTCCCTGCCAGGTGCGGCCGGGAACGGCATCCCACTTCACTTCAACCTGCTGGCCCACGGCAAGACGACCGATCTCAGGCTCGTCAACAAAGGCGCGGACCTGAACTTTCTCGAGATTCGCCACTGCAACGAGCAACTCTCCGCCCTGGACATACGAACCTTCTTTCACCGGCAATTGGTAGACCGTGCCGGTGAATGGCGCCCGTATGTTGGTGTTGCGGATCAAGTCCTGGGCAGCGGCGTAAGCAGCACGCGCCTGCTCCGCGTTGGCTTGAACGCGCGCGACTTCTGGCGACGAATAACGCCCGTTCTGTTTGGCTTCGAGCAACTGCGCGTCCGCCTCAGCGCGCTTCAGTCGATTCTGGGCGGCTTCAACTTCAGCCGGCGATGCCGCTCCGGTCTGCTGCAGCTTCTGCACTGCCTGGAGGTTCCTGCGGGCATCATCGCGTTCCGCTTGCGCTTTGAACAGCTCAGCGCGGTTGGTAAGCACTTCCTCGTGCGTGCCGCCGGACTGCACCGCCTGCCAGTCGGCTTCAGCAGCCTTGAGCTGCGCCAGTGCCTTGGCGGACTGCGCACGTGCGTCAGCATCGTCCAACTGCACGAGCAACTGGCCGGCCTTTATGCGCGTGCCTTCCGTTACGAGCACTTTTCTCACCGTGGCAGGAGCGGGAGCATGGGCTTCAAAATTGCGGACAGGCTCAATCTTCCCATTCGTGGATATGACGCTCGCAATGTCCTGGCGGTTGACACTTTCTGCCCGGACCGACACAACGGTGTTCCGCAAGCGCATCCAGCCGGTAAAAATAAGCAGCGCCGCCACTGCGAGCACAATTGCGCTCAGCAGCCGGCGACGGTCGGAACCATTCTGGGCTTGTCTGGCCATTAAGTTAGCAAAAGTTTAAGTATAGCGAAGCGCGCCACATCAGGACACAACACTGCCCCGATTGAACCATGAAAACAACATGTTACGGGATTCGCTTCTGATCATTAGATGCCCGAGGGGGGTACTCCGTTTCAGCGGAACGGTACTGCGAGCGTGTGCTGCGGCTGGATTGCTAGAATAAGATTTCATGTCAAACCGTACTGGATATACAGAAGACCACGCCAAATCGGGCCTGGATCACCGTTTCCCGGAGATCGACACCTGGCCGAACCAGTTTCCCGCATATGAGATCGTGATTGACGTGCCTGAGTTCACCTCCGTGTGCCCGAAGACCGGCTTGCCCGACTTCGGCGTAATCGAGATCCGCTACATGCCGGACCAGCTCTGCCTGGAGTTGAAGTCACTGAAAGAATATCTGACCGAGTATCGCAACCTCGGCATTTTCCAGGAGAACATCGTCAACCAGGTGCTGGAGGACGTGGTGCGCGCGACCAAGCCGAAATGGGCGATTGTGAAGGGAGTGTTCCGTCCGCGCGGTGGGATCGGGACGACTGTAGAAGCCAAATTTCCAAGACCGGAGTAAGACTGGATGAACAGGACCCTGATCGCGAGCGCGACGTTGTTTGTGAGCGCGGTGTCTTCTCTAGCGCAAACAGCCAACGCTCCCAAGGAAGTCTCCTTCGATCAGGTCAGGGCGGCGGCAAGAACTACTCTTCGCGACAGCGCTGAATTTCCACTCAGGCTTGAGATCGTCACGATCTTTCGTGATAAGTCCGGAAAGATTATTTCGCAGAAGAAGGGCAGCACAGATTACAACTTCCACGGCTTCAACCCACGCTCGGGCAAGGCAAACTTCGATTTGCGGGGTTCAAGAGGAGCTTTCGCTTCCGCGGTCAACACGTTTTTCGCCATCAGCATGCTGGGCAGCGTCGTGTGGCAGGATGCAGAAACTGCTTACAACATTCAAATTGCCGACGATGCGGCGCAGCCTGCCATGGTCTCTGCCCGGCTAACGCCGCCCGCCTGTGATCCCTTTGTGTGGTCTGACAAACATCAGGCGGTGGAATCGTACTGCGGGACCAGCGAGCTGTATCTGCATCGGCAAGACCTCTCGCTCGACCATTACGATTTTGAGGCTTCCGGCCTGCCCGCGCCGGCAATGGTCAAACCCTTCGGGAATACCACGATTTTGAGAGTGCATGTGTCATACGACTTTCAAAGCATCACCATTCCCACCGATCCAAAGCCGTACCTGCTGCCGCAGCATATGATCACCACGATTGAAACAGACAAAGGGACGCTCCAGATCAGCACCATCGTGTTTCAGCGCAAATAGCTGGGCAGCAGGCGGGGCTACCGTATAATCCTCCTGCCCAATGCCTCGCAAAAGCTACCCTTACACCATGCTGGCAGTCCTCACCGGACTGAACATTCTCAATTACATTGACCGAAACGTTCTGTTTGCGGTGCAGCCCATGGTGAAAAGAGAGTTCAACCTCTCTGACGCGCAGATCGGGTGGCTGACAAGCGCATTCTTTTTCACTTACATGCTCACTGCGCCATTACTGGGTTGGCTGGGGGACCGGTACCCGCGCAAGTACATCGTGGTCGGCGGCATCATGATCTGGAGCGGCTTCACGCTTCTCACCTGGCTGGTCACCGACTACAACCAGCTACTGTTCCGTCACACCATCGTAGGAATCGGTGAAGCAAGTTACGCGGCAATCGCGCCGACGCTGATTGCGGATTCATTTCCGTTCGAGAAGCGCGGCCGCATGCTATCGATTTTCTTCATCGGACTGCCGTTTGGATCCGCGGCCGGGTATCTGGTGGGTGGATACTTTGCCCACCA
>JBAIYI010000299.1:0-8922 GCA_037915955.1 Terriglobales bacterium | reverse complement strand
GCACGGCGCAAAGGTCGTGATGTCGGACATCGATCCCGCCCCGCTGAATGATGCGGCTGCGGCGATTTTGAAAGCCGGTGGCCAGGTGCACCCTTTCCCGGGCGATGTGACCGATCCGAAATTTCCTGAAAATCTGGTCAAGGCCACACTCGACAAATTCCAGGCGCTCGACATTATTGTGAACAACGCCGGCTACACGTGGGACGGCGTGGTCCACAAAATGACCGACCAGCAGTGGCAGGCGATCGTGGATTGCCACCTGACGGCGCCGTTCCGTATTGTGCGCGCCGCTTCCGGCTTCATCCGTGAAACGGCAAAAAAAGAACAGGCCGAGAACGGAAAGGCCAGCCCCCGCAAGATCATCTTTATAAGCTCCACATCCGGGACGCGCGGCAATCCCGGACAGGCGAATTATTCTGCTGGGAAATCCGGTGTAATCGGCCTCGCCAAGACGATCGCGAAAGAGTGGGGCATGTTCAACGTGCAATCGAATGCCGTTGCCTTCGGCTGGATTGACACGCGTTTGACGCATGCCAAAGAAGAGCAGGTCAAGATTAAGCGCGGAGAAGTCGAGATCGAGTTGGGTATTCCGGCTGAGCGAATCCAGATGATGCCCAAATTCATTCCTCTGGGGCGCGCGGGAACTACGCACGAAGCCGCGGGCGCCGTGCTGTTCTTTGCCTCGCCGCTTTCAGACTATGTATCAGGACAGGTGTTGGAGATCGCCGGCGGTCTGTAATCTCGTCGCCAGAGGAGGTGACTGATGCCTAAGCGGGAATTTGAATCGCTCGATGCTCTCAAGCAGGCGATTGGCCAGGAAGTAGCGGTTACAGACTGGTTCCAGATGACCCAGGACCGCGTACAGCAATTTGCCGACGCCACGCTGGACCATCAGTGGATCCATGTCGACGCGGAGCGGGCGAAGCGCGAGTCACCGTTCAAAGGCCCCATCGCGCATGGATTTCTTACGCTTTCCATGCTGGCGCATTTCATGCAGCAGGCGGTAGGGATCAAGAGCGGTCTGCGGATGGGCGTGAATTATGGCCTGAACAAGGTCCGCTTTGTCTCACCGGTTCGGGTGGGATCGAATATTCGGGCGCGTTTCACGTTGCAAGCAATCAAAGACGTGGAGCCCAACGGCTTCGAAGCACTGTATGGTGCCACTGTAGAGAGTGAAGGCAGTGACAAGCCGGCGCTGGTGGCGGAGTGGCTGGTGCGGTACTACAAATAGCGAATCACAGCTGCGCACCTTCCATCGCTTTTACCGCAACACCCAGGAGCATTTTGGTGACCTCGCCCAGGCTGGCGAAACGCTGGTCTTTGGTCAGTCCATGAAAGTAGCGGTAGTAAATCTGCTGGATGATCACCGCCACCTTGAACAGCGCGAAGACATAGTAGAAGACGATCTGCGAAAGATCACGGCCGGTCTTCTGTGCATATCGTTCGGCCAGTTGACGGCGCGTGAGGCTGCCCGGCACGTGCGTCGGTCCCCAACGGACCATCTGCAGGTACGGTGGGTCGTCGGCATTCACCCAGTAGGCCAGAGCGGTGCCAATGTCGGTGAGCGGGTCGCCCAGAGTACACATTTCCCAGTCGAGCACCGCGCGTATGTGCGTGATGTCCGTGTCACCCAGCACCACGTTGTCATACTTGTAATCGTTGTGGATCAGTGTGGCACCGCTCTGGCGGGGCATGTTGGAGTTCAGCCAGTCGGCGATGCGCTCCACCGCTGGTAATTCGTGCGTCTTCGATCCGTAGTAGCGCTCAATCCAGCCCTTTACCTGCCGTTGCAGATAGCCCTCCGGCTTTCCCAGATCGCCCAGGCCGATTGCGTTGTAGTCCAATTGGTGTAGCGCCGCCAAATTGTCAATGAATGCCTCGCTCAAGCCGCGAGCTTTCTCGGGAGAGAGTTGCATGCCTTCAGGCAGGTTGCGGCGCAAAATTACTCCACGCACACGCTCCATTACATAGAACGGCGCGCCGATGACCGATTCATCCGTGCAGTGCAGCAGTGGCTGTGGAGCAGGGAAGTGGCCGTGCAGTTTGGAGAGCACGTGAAACTCGCGGCCCATGTCATGCGCGGACTTCACCTTGCTGCCGAAGGGCGGGCGGCGCAGCACCATCTGCTTCTCGCCGAGCGCGATCGAGTAAGTCAGGTTGGAGTGCCCGCTGGGAAACTGTTTGACCGTGAGCGGGCCGGCAATGTCAGGGAAGTGCCCGCACAGATAAGGCTCCAGCCTGGCGAGATCAAGCTCTTCGCCGCTGCGAATGGTGCTCGAATGATCGATGAAGTCGCCGGGCATTTGGTGAGTTATGTGGAGACCTGCACGCCGTACTTTTTAAGTGCCTGCCGTGCGACCACCATCTTGTGGACCTCATCGGGGCCGTCGTAGATGCGAGCGCCGCGTTCGGCTGCCCAGAAAGCAGCCAGCGGCGTTTCTGTGGTCAGTCCCATGCCGCCGTGAGTCTGGATGGCGCGATCGAGCACGTCGAGCAGCACGCCGGCAACATAGAACTTGATGCAGGAGATTTCCTCGCGGGCATTGCGCTGTCCCTGCTGCTGGATTTTCCATGCCGCCTCCAGCACCATCAGGCGGGCCGCGTTGATTTCCGCGCGGCTCTCGGCAATCCACGCCTGCACGATTTGTCGTGTGCCCAACGGTTTGCCGGGAGCAAGCTCACGCTCGGCCGCGCGTTTGCACATTAGATCATAAGCACGCTCGCACAGGCCGAGCCAGCGCATGCAGTGGTGGATTCGTCCTGCGCCGAGCCGTTCCTGTGCAATGGCAAAGCCTTCCCCTTCTTTGCCCAGCAGGTTCTTCTGCGGCACACGACAGTTCTCAAACCTGACTTCCGCATGGCTGGCGTGGTCTTCACCCACATGGCCCATGACGCTCAGGTTTTTCACAATCCTGAAACCCGGCGTGTTCGTCGGAACCAGAATCTGACTGGCGCGCTGGTGGGGTGGAGCATCAGGATTGGTCACAGCCATGGTCACGGCGAAAGTGGCTCCATCAGCAGAGGACGCAAACCATTTGTGACCGTTGATGACGTAATCGCTGCCGTCTTTCGTGGCTGTGGTGCTCATCCACGTAGGGTTCGATCCCGCGTGTTCAGGTTCCGTCATGGCAAAGCAGCTGCGGATATCGCCACGCAAGAGAGGATCGAGGAAGTTCTTCTTCTGCTCGGGCGTGCCGTGCTCGATAAGGATTTCCATATTGCCGGCGTCCGGCGCCTGGCAATTGAAGATGTAATGGCCAAGCAGGCTGCGGCCAAGCACGGAACTGACCATTCCGTGTTCCATCAGGTCCAGCCCCATGCCGCCGTATTCTTTAGAAATCTGCGGACACCAGAGCCCAAGGTCTTTGACTTTCTGCCGCGCTGCTTTCAACTTCGGAAGTGTCTTCTTGTAACCGTTGGTCGCCACTTCCGGCTCCAGCGGATAAACTTCGCGGTCCATGAATTGTTGAATGTCTGCGAGAGTCTTTTGCATCTGCGGAGATATGGAAAAATCCATTGCGCCTCCCGGCGTTACCTGTAGGTCAGGAACTCGCTGTCAGTGATATGCGGATAAGAATTATAAGAGCTCAGGGTGAAGCGGTTGCGGGAAAAGACAAACACGCTGTACGCAGTGTTGGGGACCATCCATGCGGTGCGGAGCGTGTTTTCCGTGCTGAGATCGAGCGCCCGCTGCATGGCGACCGCTGTTGGCCCGCCCGAACTGAATACGACGACACGGCGGCTGCTGGATTCGCCGCACAGCCGCGCCAGTGCGCTTTGTATGCGATCGCAAAATGACGACCAGGGCTCAATTTCAGGAGCTGACAACTCGCCGTGGGCCCAGCGATGCACAATCACTTCAAAGACCCGCTGAAATGTCTTAAAACGCGCAGCCTGACCTTCGGCCTTCTCAAAATCCTGATAGAGCGCTCGGACGCCGGGGTCTTTCTCCACCAGCCCAGGCAAGGTCTGAGCGACCACGGCTTCGGCGCGGAATTCGTCAAATTCAGGAAGCACTTCCACCTTGGGCCAACTCAGGCCGGCGGCCCGCAGCGCCTCACCTGCGATTCTCGCGGTCTCCTGTTGGCGCACCCGTGGCCCGGAGTAGACGTGATCGAATTCAAACTTGTGGCGCGCCCAGTAGTCGCCCAGCATGCGCGCCTGCTGCTCGCCTTTTTGCGAAAGCTTGTCGTAGTTTTCTTCCAGAAATGACGCCTGACCGTGGCGTACCAGCAAAAGATAGCTCATGAATGATGCCGTGATTCTCCGCGAAACAGAAGACCGCAGAGAATATCACACCCGCGCAGGGCAGGAAATCTCACATCGCGGGTGTGACAAAGCAGTTACTTTTTCTTTTCTTCTGGCGCAGCAGCAGAAGCCGATGCCTCCGCGATGGTCAGGTTGGCATTGGTGCTGCCCACTAGCCCGCTGATGTTGTCACGGACTGCGAGCCGCAAAACGTACTTGCCAGCGGGCAATTCCAGTGCCTGACTGCAGGGAAAGAATTTCTGCATGACCATCTGGTACTGTTCGGGGGGAAGCGCTGCGTTCAGGGTGTTGCCGCGTGTCTGGACCACATTCCCGACGAGCGTGAACACGCGGACCGCACATTCCAGATTGGCGTGTTGTTTCCCGTCGTCTCCCGCTTCGAAGGTAATCTGACGAGGATCGATGGCAAAATTGACGACTGTGTTGTGGTTGGTCGCAGATGGAGGTATCACAGCCGCCTGGAAGGAGAGCGCAGTAGACGCAGGGAAGTCCATGTTCATCGCCTCTCCCAGATCCTGCGCGCGCTGGCTCTCCGTCTCATGTGCCGAGGCATGCGGGTCGACGGCAAAGTAACCCTGGCGAAAACGCAGCTTCAGGCCACCTCTGTTACCCTTAACGACGATCTTGCGGAACTTGCCGTTCCAGTCCTTGTTCTCCGGGTAGTAGCCGATCGTGTAATACGTGGAGCCATCTTGAATCCCCTGGCGGACGGCGTCGGTAAGGTCGTTAGTGTTGTAAAACGCCTTGCCGCCAGTCAGGTCGGCGACTTCATTCATCGTACTGTGTGAACTGGTTGTAGCCTCGGACACGATACTCTGCTCCGTTCCCATCTGGGAGCCGCGTGCGCCGCCGACCATCCCTCTCGCGCTGTTACCCAGGTAGTTTCCGTTTGAATCCGTGTTGCTCAACTGGGAGTACGCGTCATCATTGCTGATTCCCCGGGTATCCACGGGATAAACTGCGACTTGCGCATTGGCGAGCAGGTCAGAAGTTTTTCCAATGTCGTCGAGGTAATTTCTGCTCGTCGTGTTGGTGCCGCCTGGTCCGGTGAAATTGCCCTGGGCCATTGCTGCCACAGGATAGAGGTACTCCGGAAAAGTTTCCGATACCCAGATGAGGTTCTTGCGGCCTGGTAAGCCCGTGAGAGCGCGGGCGAGCGCGCGCAGCTCAGCCAGTGTAAGAGCGACGCGCTGGTCCATCTGGTTGGCGACATTCTCACGCTCGAAAGCCAGCACCTGTTCGCGCACGAGCTCCGGCATCTGCTGCATCGTGGCTCCCATTTGCCGGCCAAGAGTTTCGTTAGGATCCGCAGCTACATTTCCGGTCCCGCTTTTTTTCTGAATTGCCGTCTTCAGTAATACCGGATCACTGGTGAAATCCTGCAACAGGCGGAGCCGCAAGCCCATGGCGAACACCGCAACGGGCTGTCCCGCAGGCAGTTTGGGCAGCAGCTTGATCATCTCTTCTTTCGCGTAGGCCTGGTTTTTGGGGCGCGTGTTGATTCCATCGAGCAGGATAATCGTCAAAGCCCCGTGGGGTTTTACGCGGGGCACGTTCGTGTACCGGTTCGCCGGGAGGGGGGCCGGCTCGGGCGCAGGAGGTTCCGCCTGGCGAGCGTCCACAAAATTGAAGACCCTGACTTGCTGTTGCTTTCCGTCTTCCAGGACGGTGAAATCTTCAGCCTTAAGATCAGGGATTGCGTTGCCTTTATGATCTGTGGCTACCACGTCCACCAGCACCAGTCGCGTGGTTACTTTAATGGTGGGGACTTTTTGCTGGGAACTTGTGGACTGTTTCTGATCAGGCTGCCCGTGCGAAAAAGTAACTGCCAGGAGAATGGCCGCGAGAGAAGGTATGGAAAAAAGCCGAAGATTGCGGGTCACCAGTGCCTCCATTGAATAGGAGAGAAGCTCAAACAGAGCACATGGTAGCAGATTACGTCACAGATCAGGAGAAGTGAGAAAAGGACCGTGCGCTGTTCAAAGCAAGGTCCTATATCAGGAGGCAAAGCTTAAGATTTTGCTAACTACTGGGGCAAGCGTAGCTCGATCCCATTTGGTGCATTGGCCCGCTCGGTGGCGTCGCGATCCAGATCAGCAATCTGATACTTGCGAGCATTGTGTTCATCGAGGACCCACAGCGTTTGTCCTGCGATGGCGTAATTTTTGGCCGTCACGCGGCGTCCGTCTCTGAACACGAACAACGCGGGTACCGTGGGCAGAACATTTGTCACTGCCGGAGGTGGCGCCGGTCGGCGCGACTCTTCATATTGCCGCTGCTGTTGTTCTCGCAAATCCTGGACTTCATCGGAAAGGCGCTGGACTTCAGCGGTGAGCGCCGAATTTTGATTGTCGCCCGTTACGATCACCTGGGGCTGCTGCTGAGGATAGCCGTAGTCTTCTGGAAAAAGCGGATAGTATCCGGGATAGTAAGCGCCATAGTAAGGAGCCCCACCCAGGAAGAAGCCTCCGCCCAGCAACAACCCTCCGCAATTAAACCCGAAGCACCCGAAAGGATTGATAAAGTTTGCGTGGCGATGATGATGGAAGCCGTTGTTGTGGAAGAACACGCCGCCACCCGGCGCGAAATTGCCGAAACGATGGTTGGGCACCACCACCGGGCCGCGCGCGAATCCCGCAGGCCTGCCAAATGAACCTGGCGCAAAACGTGGCGCAACCGCAGGCCCGCCGCGGAAGCCGCCACCGAAACCGGGGCTCATGCGTGCGCCGGAAGAGACTCTGGGTGACGAAACGGGGCCGCGCCCTCCACGCATCTGGGCATGCAATGGCGAGAGAGCGAGCACGGCCACTCCAATTACCGCGATGGAAGTGAGCCTGTTCATACTTATATTTTATCTCCGTTCTTAGAACGGAGTCCTGAAACTATTTTTGCAATGTTTTCAATCAAGTGGCGTTGCAGGAGGGGCTTATAATGCCGCGCATGAGAACCAGGGTACTTAGTCTGACCGTACTGGCTCTTGCCAGCCTTACCGCAGCTCAACCGAAAAAAGGCTCGCAGCCGCCTTCAACAGCTTCCTCTTCCGCAACTGTTTCCCGCGAGCGCCAGCAGAAAAACGTGATGACCACGGTGACAGGCGCAAATGTATATAAGCAGGAGGAAGGATTCGTAGATGCGAATGGCGTGCTGATCTATTACCAGATCATCGGACGTGGCACACCGCTCATGATCGTGCATGGCGGTCCGGGAGCTTCGCACGATTACCTCTTGCCCTACCTGCTTCCTCTCGCCCGCGGCAATCGTCTGATCTTTATTGATGAGCGTGGCTCGGGACGGTCAGAGAAGCTGCAAGACTCGTCGCAGTACACCGTCGAGAACATGGTTGAGGATGTGGAGGCCGTGCGGCAGGCGCTTGGGCTGGGAAAAATCGCCCTCCTGGGACATTCTTTCGGAGGAGTACTCGCACAGGCTTACGCCTTCAAGTACCAGCAGAACCTTGTCCGACTTATCCTGGCTGGAACGTTTTCCAGTACCGCCGAAATGAATAAGGTTCTGGCACGCGAAAAACAATCCATGCCGCCAGAAGAATTGCAGAAGCTGCAAGCACTGGAAAAGGCGGGCCTGTTCGGCAAGGGTAAACCATGGGAGCAACGGCGGTATCCGGACGAGTATGCCCGACTTGCATGGGGTGATGGCTACTTCCCTTATCTCTATGGCGCTCGCCCCGATCCGAACTATGATCCTATGTCCGGCAATACCAGCACATCGTGGGACTTGTATCGCGAAATGTGGGGTTCAGACGGCGAATTCGTGATTGACGGCAATTTGAAATCAGTGGAGTACGCTGCCAAGCTGCCTTCGATCAAGGTCCCAACATTGATTATCTGTGGCGATCACGACGAAGTGGACCCATCGCTTTCGCGCGCCATGCACGAGAAAATTGCCGGTTCGAAGCTCGTCGTCATGCCGAACTCCGGCCATCTGGCATTTGTCGACCAGCCGAAGCTGTACATCCAAACGGTGAATGAGTTTTTGCACGGCAAGTAAGCTGCCACGGCGGCAGTAGTGTGCGAATCCCGACGGTTGTTTCGGCCAAGCTCGACTAGGAATGGCTCCCTGCGAGCACCGCATCTGAGGTGGAACTTCTCTTGCTGCCTGCTTTGATCAGGTCAGCGGCTTTTTCGGCGATCATGATGGTAGGTGCGTTGGTATTGCCGCCGATCAGAGTCGGCATAACGGAAGCGTCCACCACGCGCAGCCCTTCTACGCCATGGACGCGCAACTCGGAATCCACAACGGCCTGTGCGTCATTTCCCATTTTGCAGGTGCCGACGGGGTGATAGAGCGTGGCGGTGAATTTCTCAATGTGTGTGCGCAACGCCTTGTCATCAGCCGCTTCAGGGCCGGGATGCATCTCTCGTCCGATATAGTCCTTAAACGCCGGTGCAGCGGAGAGCTTGCGTGACAGCTTCACGCCCTCGAGCATCACGTCCAGATCATAAGGATCAGCGAAATAATTTGCCCTGATCACCGGTGAATCCAGCGGATTGCTGGAACGCAGCGTAACGCGGCCGCGGCTGCGCGGACGAATCATAGTGGGACCAAACGTTACGGCGTGTCCCTTGAATTTCTGGAAGCCGTGTTCGACAAAATAACCGGGGGCGAAGTGGAATTGCAGGTCAGGAGCAGGAGTGT
>JBAIYI010000436.1:0-17088 GCA_037915955.1 Terriglobales bacterium | reverse complement strand
ATGGAGATGTACGAGTGGTACATCCGCAACCTGAGCAGGACATTCGGCGGGCTGCTGCTGTCGCAGATCAATATTGGGCATGTACTCGAGTATCAGCAGCAGCGCCGGATGATCGCTGGACCGTCCTGCGTCAACCATGAAATCAATACGCTCTCCCAGATGCTTCGGTATGCCGAGCTCTGGGACATCATTGCCCGTCATTACCGGCCGCTGCCGCTGCCCAACTGGACGCCGCCCAAGGTGCTGAGCGCGGAAGAAGAAGAGAAGTTTTTTCGCGTGGTGTCACAGAATTCTGACTGGAGCGTGGCGTATTGGGCCGTGTCGCTGACGAACAATACGTCCGCCATGGGCACAGAGCTGCGCAACCTGCAACTCAAGCACGTTTTCCTGGAGAACGATCCTCCGAGTGTGCATGTGCCTGATTCGAAGGTGAAGAATGAATTTCGCGCTCGCGTGGTGCCGTTGAATGAAGTTGCGCTCAAACAGTTGCGCAGGGTAGTTGCTCGCGCACAGCGGCTGGGTGCCTACCATCCCGACCACTTCATTTTTCCTTATCGACTGGCGCGCAATAAATATGACGTGACCCGTCCGGCTTCGCCGAACTTCATTCGGTCCGCGTTTCGCTCCATGCGGAAAGCTACCGGCCTCGATTGGCTGCAGCCGCGTAATTTCCGTAACCAGGTAATTACCAAACTTTTCGAGTCCGGCATTCCCGACGAGACAATTATTTCCATAGCCGGCCATCAGTCCATCCGGATGTCGCGCTACTACTCGCGTATCCGCATGACGGCAAAGGCTGAAGCTCTGCGTGCAATCTGCCCAAGTACTTCGGCTTCCAGCAGGAGTTCCATATGAAAGCTCCTGTCAAACACATCCTGGCTAAAAACACCCTGGTCAAAAACAGCCCTCTGTCAATGACGCCCTGTTCGACACCGGGGATAAAACGCCATAAAGAGACCCGGCTATCCTGACCGTGTTTTCTTGACGAAGGAAACTAACGCCTTGAATAACAATTTGATTTCTCAACTTCAAGCCGAGCCCAGCATATGACTCCGATTATGAACGAACTGAAGTGCAAGATACACCAGGGCTGCATCCCTCAGCCAGTATTTTCGAGCATCTGCCTTCTAAGCAGAGGGTCGCAGGTTCGATTCCTGCCGGGCTCGCCATGAATCGTTTGCAGTGTTTACAACTTCGCTGGAGTTAACTGGGGGAAAGATAGGTCGGTATTGTGAACTAATTGCACCTAATCGAGATGCCAATCTGCTGTGTCTATGGATTTGAGTTTTCCGTCCAGTCGATTCTAAGGAACAGAGGTGAAGCTGGGTTTCTCTATCGTCCAGTCGCCGTTTTGGATGGATCAGGGTCTAGAACAAAAGTGTTTGGTTGTAATGCCATTGCGCGACAGGCGGGGGTTTATGAAGGGATGCCCAAGGCGAAGGCGGAGACATTTCCCAATGTTGTTTTGAAGCCTAGAAGTCGACTTGCCGAAAAGACAGCACAAGCTGCTTTAGTGGATTGCGGGTTTTCTGTTTCACCGCAAGTTGAATCGTCGAGCCTCGGCACAGTGTTGATCGATTTGAAGGGTGCGGAGCGGCTTTGGGGTGGTTTGGAGAAAATCACAACTCAGCTTAATGATCGCTTACGTGCATTGGGGTTTGCGGCCAACATAGCTATAGCCTCGAATGCAGATTCAGCTCTTCAGGCTGCCCGCGGGTTCCCGGGGATCACAATTATTCCGCATGGGCAGGAAAGAAAGAGACTCGCGGAGCTTTCAGTCGATGTGCTGCCAGCGGCTGAAGAGACACTCGACATCCTTCACAAGTGGGGAATTCACACGCTAGGAGCTCTTTCCAGGCTATCGAAACTTGCGATATGCGAGCGCCTGGGGTCAGCCGGTGCAAGCCTGCAGCAGTTGGCGCGAGGAGAAATTTCTCGCGAGCCTATTCCTGTCATCCCAGCGCCAGCATTTGTGGAAGTAGCAGAAACAGAAGAGGGACTGGAGTCGCTGGAACAAGTGTCTGTTTTATCGGGGAAGATGCTAGGACACCTGATGAGACGCCTCGAAGACAGAGCGCTCGCGACAAATCGGATCCAGATTGAATTAGGAATAGAGAGGGAAGCTGATCGTCAACTCAAATCTAATCTTAATGGTATTCGGGCGCTCGAAAGGTTTACAGACGAACGAAAATTGCAGCTTCCTGTTGCCACTCAGGATGCAGAACTTATTGTTAAAATCCTGCAGCTTGATCTTGAATGCCGTCCGCCGAACGGGACTGTAAAAACGATCCGCTTGGAAGCGGCTCCAGCGCGAGTAAGAGTCACACAGCACAACTTCTTTCGCGCCAAGGCGCCAGAATCAGTAAAGCTGGAATGGACGCTATTACAGCTTCAGGCACTCACTGGTAAAGGATTGTCGCAAAGTAGCGCAGGGTTTTCACTCGTCCAGGAATCACATAAGGTCGATGATATTTCAATCGGTAGTGGCTCGAACGAGATAGCGAGAAGCCAGCCGCAGAACGATAAAGCTGAGCCTCAAGGCGTTCCTTTAATAAGAAGATTCCGTCCACCGTGCCCGGCGACGGTGATGTTTACGGATGATGGCAGGCCTGAGATTACCTGCTTCAATGGCAACCAAGCAAAAGTCTGCACTGCTACCGGCCCATGGTTCAGAGATGGAAACTGGTGGGAAAAAGGCCGAGATTGGCGTCAGGAAGAGTGGGACATGGAATTGGCATTTCACGGAAGAATGGGAATGTATCGAGTTTCACGGGACCTGCTTTCTAGCGAATGGTTCGTGGAAGGGATCTACGATTGATGCCGTACGTTGAACTCCATGCCCGATCAGCGTTCTCTTTCCTGGAAGGCGGATCACTACCAGAAGCGTTAGTTGCGGTTGCCGATGCATCAGGACTCTCCGCCATGGCGCTGCTGGATCGGAATGGGTTTTACGGCTCGCCCAGGTTCCACATGAGCGCGACAAAATGCAAAATGAAGGCACATGTCGGGACGGAGCTGAGCGTGGCGCAAGAGTCAGGGATGGCAATTTATCCAATTTTGTGTGAATCGCGTCTGGGATATCAAAATTTGTGCCGTCTGGTCACTCGATCCAAGCTGCGGGTACCCAAGCACGCAGAATCCCCAACTGCACTCGCTGAACTTGCTGAGCATGCTTCAGGCCTGGTTTGCCTAACGGGAGACGGGCAGGGGCCTCTGGCCAAAGCGGTGAGTTGCGGAGGCGAAACGGCCGGCCGCCAATTACTGCAGGAACTGGTGCGGGCATTTGGCAAAAACAACGTTTACGTGGAACTGCAGCGGCATTTCCATCGTGAGCAGGAAAAGTTCAATCAGGTAGCTATTGCGCTTGCCCGCTCTCTCAAATTACCTCTGTTGGCTACCAATGGTGTCTGCTACGCGATGCCGCAAGACCGTGAAATCCTGGATGTCTTCACCTGCATTAAGAACAGGCGACAATTTGAAAGTGCAGGAAAGCTTCTGTGCGTCAACGCAGAAAGGCACATCCGTACTCCACAGCAGATGGAGCGAATTTTTGCCGACCTCCCGGACGCGATTACCAATACGGTTGAACTATCAGAAAGGCTGGAGTTTACGCTGCAAAATCTTGGCTATGAGTTTCCGCGATATCCAGTTCCGGATGGCGGAACCGAGATAGAATTCCTGCGAGCGCAGACAATGAAAGGCGCAGCAGAGCGCTATTCCGCGGACAACGATCGCGCCCGACAGCAGCTGGCCAAAGAACTTCAACTCGTTGAGCAGTTAAAACTTGCCGGTTACTTCCTGATTGTCTGGGACATTGTTCATTTCTGTCGCGAGCGAGGAATCCTGGTGCAGGGAAGAGGCTCAGCTGCAAACAGCGCAGTCTGTTATGCGCTGGGCATTACGGCGGTGGATCCGGTAGGAATGGAATTGCTTTTCGAGCGGTTTCTTTCGGAAGAACGAGGCGAATGGCCTGACATTGATCTGGATTTGCCGAGTGGGGATGAGCGAGAGCAGGCAATCCAATATGTGTATCAGCGCTATGGACAGCTTGGCGCAGCAATGACGGCCAATGTCTGTACGTATCGTGGACGGCTGGCTGCGCGGGAAGTGGGGAAGGTTTTCGGTTTTGACACGGAAACATTGAACCGGCTGTCTTCTTTTGTCGGTGGGTGGGAGTGGCGAGGGCCGGAAGACACGTTTGACCGGCATTTTGAAAATGCCGGTTTCGATCTCCGACACGCGCGCGTGGTTAAATATCTCGACCTCTGCGTGCGCCTGCAAGACCTGCCACGGCACCTGAGCCAGCACTCCGGTGGAATGGTGATCTGCCAGGGGGTGCTTGATTCCGTTGTGCCGCTGGAACCAGCCACCATGCCGGGCCGTGTTGTGGTGCAGTGGGACAAGGACGATTGCGCTGATCTCGGCATCATAAAAGTGGACTTGCTTGGTCTCGGGATGATGGCCGTGCTCAAGGAATCGATCGGTCTCATCCGCGACCATTATGGCGAAGAGGTTGATCTGGCGCACCTGCCGCAAGACTGCCCGGATGTTTACGGAGTTATTCAGAAGGCGGACACGATTGGGATGTTCCAGATCGAAAGCCGGGCACAGATGTCGTCTCTGCCCCGAAACAACCCGAAAAAATTTTATGACCTGGTAACCCAGGTTGCGCTGATTCGTCCGGGGCCGATCACCGGACAGATGACGAACCCTTATCTGCGCCGTCGGCAGGGGAAAGAACCGGTTACATATCCACATCCTTCACTGGAGCCGGTGCTCAAGCGAACGCTAGGCGTGCCGCTCTTCCAGGAACAGCTACTGCGCATGGCGATGATCTGCGCCAACTTCACTGGCGGCGAAGCGGAAGAGCTGCGGCGGGCGCTGGGACACAAACGATCTGAGCGGCGGATGCGTGAGATTGAAGGTAAGCTGCGTTCAGGAATGACGGCAAACGGCATCGCTGCCGAAGCGCAGGATTCAATTGTGCAGTTCATCACCTCCTTTGCGCTCTATGGATTTCCGGAATCCCATTCCGCCAGCTTCGCTCTTCTGGCTTATGCCAGCGCGTTTCTGAAGGTCCGCTATCTGGGCGCCTTCACAGCAGCGCTGCTGAATAACCAGCCCATGGGTTTCTACTCGCCCGCCACAATTGTCAAAGACGCCCAGCGCCATGGTCTAAAGGTCCGTCCCATTGACATCACCTGCTCGCAGTGGAACTGCTCGCTGGAAGGCGAAGGACATGATGCTCCTTTGCGAATCGGACTGCGTTATGTGCGTGGGCTTCAGCAGCGCGTAGCGGAATTGTTGCTGTCAGAAAGAGCAAAAGCTCCATTTACATCCACAGAGGACCTGGCGCGGCGTGTGCCTCAGCTAACGCGAGCGAATCTGGCAATGCTGGCGCAGGTGGGTGCACTCAATCACATCAGTAAAGAGCTGAGCATGCATCGGCGTGACGCGCTTTGGCAGATTGAAAAAGCGGCGCGCAGAGTCGGCCCGCTGCTGGAGAGCATTGTCGAGCCGGATGAGTTTTCACCCTTGCAGCAGATGAACGTAGAAGAGCGTTTGGTGGCGGATTATCACGGGACGGGCATGACCGTTGGCCCGCATCCAATGGCGTATCGACGGCATGAGATGCGCAGAGCGGGAATTTGCTCAGCCACTGAGTTGGCCGAGCTTCCGCATGGCAGACAAGCGGTGGTGGCCGGCTGTGTGATTACACGGCAGCGGCCCGGGACTGCGAAGGGACTGATTTTCATTACCGTGGAAGATGAAACGGGAAACGCAAACATTATTGTTTCGCAGGACGTCTATAATCGAGATCCCGCAGTGGTGCTGCATCAGCGATTCATCAAGGCAAAAGGAACAGTCCAGAACCAGGATGGGATCGTTCACTTGAAAGCCGAACGCATTTTGCCGTTACAGGTCACGGCCGCGGAGACGTGGTCACATGACTTCCATTAAGAAGTCTGGCATTCCAGTTCTCCACGAACCTGTCTGATACCTTATTGGCATGCAAAGCCGCACTGCATGTCTGCTGGGCGCAACCGGGCTCGTTGGGGGATTCTGCCTTAATGAACTTAAGCAAAGTAACGCGTACGGCAGGATTGTGGTAATTACGCGGCGCGAGCTCAACCTGCCTCCAAATCCGGCAGTGACGGAACAAGTCGCGTCGGATCTTTCAAAGCTTTCCTCAGTGGATTTCCAGGGAGTCGGCGATGTATTCTGCGCGCTCGGCACCACCATCAAGCAGGCCGGATCGCAGGCCGCTTTTCGTGCGGTCGATTATGACCTGCCGTTGATTGCGGGGCGGGCCGCGAAACAGGCGGGAGTTAAACAGTTCATTCTGGTCTCTTCGATTGGCGCCGATCCAACTTCGAGCAACTTTTATCTGCGCACCAAAGGCGAGCTGGAGCGCGACCTGGCTGCCGTAGGCTTTGACGCGCTGCACATCCTTCGCCCCGGACTGCTGCTCGGGCAAAGAAAGGAACATCGAGCGGGAGAGTCGATCGCTCAGAAAGCGGCCCCTGCGCTCAATCTGCTTCTTTTGGGTCCATTGCGGAAGTATCGCTCCATTTCAGCCGCCATCGTGGCACGAGCGATGGTGGGAGCAGCGCTGCAGAGCAGGGCCGGGAGCTTCATCCATACCTATGGCGAAATAGCTGCCCTGGCGGCGTTCTGAACTTATCTCAACGAAATTCAATGAAAACAAATCTTCCGCTGCCATTGAAGCGCCCCAATAATGTAAGAGCAGCAACTCACGATCCTATTCCCAGAAGGAGGGTAGACATGCCTAAGTGGTTTGCAGTGTTTGCGCTGGCGCTCCTGTTGGGACCACTTCCAGGGAGCCCCGACAACACACCTGCAGATAAATACAAGAAAGCCATGTCGCTTCTGCTGCTTAACAGTGACACCAGCGAACAACGGCAGGCAGTTGAACTCTTGCGATCGGTCGCCGTGGATGGGTACGCTCCGGCACAGACGGCGCTGGCCAGTCTGCTTGAGAGCGGCGCGTTCGTGAGCCAGGATACTCAGCAGGCAATCGATTGGTACAAGAGAGCAGCCCAGCAGGGCGACTGGATAGCACAACTCTCGCTCGGGCGGATCTATTTCATTGGCAATCAGGTCCCGCGTGATACCAATGCCGCCAAGAAGTGGTTTGAGCCGGCGGCCCAAGCCGGCAGCAGCGCGGCCGCATATTACATGGGACTCCTGCATGACGAAAATCAGAATGTAAATCCGGACCTTGCAACCGCCCGCAAGTGGTATCGCAAGTCGGCGGAGTGGGGGAATCCCTACGCGCAGCAGCGTCTAGCCGAGTTACTGGCGAAGGGACTGGGAGGGACGCGTGACCGGCAGGGGGCTTACATGTGGCTTCTGGTGTCCATTGATTCAGGAAACCATGAAGCAGCGGCGCAACTCTCAAGTCTCGAATCGGACCTGGGAAAGAATGAACGCGATGCAGCGCGCCAGCGAGCGATTGAGTTTCTGAGCCAGATGCCTCGAAGTGGAGCGTCAGGATGCCATGGCTGGAGAGGTGAATTTACAGTTTCGCCATTGCCGCCTCCTCTCGAACAGCAGGAGAGTTGCCAGCGCTACCATTGAACCAGTCTGCCTGGCTCGCGTGACGGTCCTAAGTTGACGGATGGCCTGCCCCGCTTTAGGCTTTTCCGTCGCACGGGAGGGACGCACGATGAAGCGCTTACTCGGTCTGGCAGCGGTTGTCTTTTTCAGCTTTTCAGCACTTTCCCAAACCGCCACACCACAACAGCAGGCAGTGGTTCGACCGGGTGAGAACCTGGTTGTGGAGAACATTCCGCCGGTACCGTTGTCCATTGCTGAGAAGGCCAACCAGTACGGCGAGTTTCGTGCAGCAAGCCTACTGGATTGGGACCCGAATAAGAGGGAAGTGCTGATCAGCACCCGCTTTGCTGATGTGCCCCAGATCCACATGGTGCGTATGCCGGGTGGTGCGCGCACACAGCTTACATTTTTCCCTGACCGCACTGGAGGGGCGCGCTACAGCCCCAAGGGCGAGTACTTCGTTTTCAGTAAGGACGTTGGCGGAGGCGAATGGTTCCAGCTCTATCGTTACGACCTGAAGGATGGCCACATCACCCTGCTTACGGATGGAAAGTCCCGTAACACCGATCCGGTTTATTCCGAGAACAGTAATCTAGTGGCCTATAGCTCTACGCGCCGCACAGGGCGGGATACGGACGTATGGGTGATGGATCCGAGTAATCCCAAATCAGACCGCATGTTGTTGAAACTGGAAGGTGGCGGCTGGGGCGCCCTGGATTGGTCTCCAGACAACGGCAAACTGCTGGTCGCGAACGAGGTGTCCATCAACCAGAGCTATCTATGGCTGGCGGATGCGGCCAGCGGAGAGAAGAAGCTGCTCACGCCGAAGATGGGTCAGGATGAAGTCGCGTATGGTGAAGCCCGCTTCAGCCGGGACGGCAAGGGGATCTATTTCACCACAGACCGTGATTCAGAGTTTCATCGTCTTGTGTATATGGATTTGGCGGACGCCCAGCCGACGTATCTAACGTCAGACATCAAGTGGGATGTGGACTCTTTCGTCCTGAGTCATGACGGCAAGACCATCGCCTTCGTGACGAATGAAGAGGGCGTAAGCAAGCTCTACCTGATGGATACTGCCACGCGGAAGTACCGCCCAGTAGAGAACGTGCCCACTGGACTCATAGGAGGGTTGCGCTTTCACAAGAACAGCCGCGATCTTGGTTTTACGCTTACTTCAGCCAGGTCAACATCCGATGTTTACTCGCTTGACGTGACCACCGGAAAAATCGAACGGTGGACGACCAGCGAAACAGGAGGTTTGAACACCGCAACGTTTGCAGAGCCAAAACTCATCAAGTGGCAGACTTTCGACGGAAAGACGCTGTCCGGTTTTCTCTACATGCCGGATCCAGCGAAATTTCCGGGCAAACGGCCGGTCATCGTGAACATCCATGGCGGACCGGAAGGGCAATCGCGTCCCGGGTTCCTTGGCCGGAATAATTACTACATTACGGAAATGGGCGTTGCCATGGTGTTCCCCAATGTGCGCGGGTCTACCGGGTACGGCAAGACGTTTGTGAAACTGGATAATGGGATGCATCGCGACGATACTTATAAGGATATTGGCGCGCTGCTGGATTGGATCAAGCAGAATGCGAGCCTTGACGGCAACAAGATCATGATCACCGGCGGCAGCTACGGCGGTCATATGACCTGGGCGACTGCCACTTATTATAACGACAAGATTGCCTGCTCATTGCCGGTGGTCGGCATGTCCAGCCTGGTTACGCTACTCGAGCACACGGAAGCGTATCGCCGCGACCTGCGCCGGGTGGAATACGGCGACGAACGTGATCCCAAAATGCGCGAGTATCTGGAGAAAATCGCTCCGCTGAACAACTCAGAGAAAATTCAGAAGCCGGTATTCGCCGTCGTCGGGAAGAATGATCCGCGGGTGCCCTGGACAGAGTCCCGCCAGATGCTGGACAAACTGAAGAACAACGGCATTGCGACATGGTTCCTTATGGCCAATGATGAAGGCCACGGATACGCCAAGAAGAAGAACCAGGACTTTCAGTTCTATGCCACTATCATGTTCGTTCGCCAGTTCCTGCTGGGTGAAAAGGAAGGAATTGCGGCAGGGACACACTGATCGTCCAGGGGCGTTACTTCAGGCTACAAAACGCATCAAATTTGGATTGTGACGGTGATTACAAGCGGTTGCGTATGGCTGGGTTAAGCTTTCCTCCAATGTTTACTTTGTTGGAAACTTTAATCCGTGGCCCTTCGATTTCTCAAAACCGCCTTATTTTCAGCGGCTTTACAGGAATTTATTCGACAAACAGGCTGTTCCAGCGGAAAATATTTAGATTGCGGAAATCCTGATGTTTTCTGGCCGGTCCTCAATTCGTAAGGCCGTTTTGCGCTGGAGCAGTCCTTTGCTGCTGCTGCTGTTGCTGTCAGCGCTTGCAATGGCGCAGACGAGTCCGCCCGAAGTGTTGCAGCTTCCTGCCGATACGGAAGGTGGCTTCCTGACCACCCAGGGTGCGCAGCCGAAATACGAAGTAGCCGGAAAGATGTCGCCTGAAGCTGAACTGGCATTACAGCAGCAGCGCGTGATCAGCGTCCCGCATTACAGCGGATCTTTCCCGTTTGAAGGCCGGACATTTCCGTTTACCACGGTGGGCTCAAAACCTCAGGCTGGCGGCACTACCGAGATCCCAACCCAGATTCTTCCGATCACACTGCTGTTTGAAGGATACGCCGAAGGTAACGGCGACCCGGTGGCTCTTGATCCAGAGCCGATTGTGACCCGGATCAAGAACTCCCCGAATTTCAAACCCGCTTCTTACCAGACGGGTTTTACGCAATTTGCGGATGCAGTACAGCGTGCGCAGTTCAACAGCGTGATGACGCAGGATTGGCACACCATGCTTGCTGCGCCGCAGGAATTGAAACCGGTGGTCATTGTTGTTCCGCGAAGCGCAGCCAAGGTATTCCGTGGCCGAGCCAGCGGCGCGACGTATGCGGTCGTCGATACGGAGTTCTTCATCTCGCAGATCAACACGATCGTGCAACTCGCAAATCTGCGCGTGGAAGCGTTGCCGATTCTGGTCACGCGAAACGTGCTACTGGCGCCGGAGGCTGATGTAAAGCGCTGCTGCGTGCTGGGCTTCCATACCGCATTTGAAGGCGGAGTAAGCGAAGGCAGGCAGTTCGTGCAGACGATGATTTGGGCGAGTTGGCTTGATTCGGGCTTTCTCAGTCCAGGGATTGCCGACGTGACCCCAATGAGCCATGAAATTTCAGAATGGATGAACGATCCTTTCGGTACGAACATTGTGCCGGTCTGGCAGTATCCTACAACGTCACTGGGCTGCCAGAACAACCTTGAGACGGGCGATCCAGTTGCCAGCCTGCCGAATGCAGGCTTCCCGGTACTCATGGATGGCGTGACCTACCATCCGCAGAACCAGGTGATGCTCGCGTGGTTTACGCGTCAACCCTCAGACGCGATCGATCACGCTTACAGCTTCCCCGACCAGTCACTGGTTACGTCGCCTTCGCAAGCATGCCCGGCAAAGTAGGCCCGGCTTTCGGCTTCAATTATCATCAATACAGCGTGAAACGAATTCCAGTCAGGCTTAAGAACAGCCCTTACCAGTTGCTCATTGCCCCAGGACTGCTCAGCCGTGCGGGCCGCGAAGTCCGCCGCTTGCTGCCCGCCAGGAGCAGCCGCGTGTTTGTGGTTACCTCACCCAATGTTCGTGGGCATTGGGGGGATGCGCTGGAAAAATCGCTGCAGAAAGCTCGCGTGCCGTTCCAGGTTCTGGAGATGAATGATGGCGAACCGGCCAAGCACATGCAGACGGTAGAGCAACTGGCGGAACAAATGGTGGATGCCCGAGCTGACCGGCAGTCAGTGGTTCTGGCATTTGGCGGCGGAGTGGTGGGTGACTGCGCTGGATTTCTCGCCGCCGTCTTCATGCGCGGGATTCCTGTGGTACAGATTCCCACCACGTTTCTGGCGCAGGTGGATGCGAGCATTGGTGGCAAGACGGGTGTGAACCTGCGAGCCGGCAAGAATCTGGTGGGCGCTTTTCATCAGCCGAAGGCTGTGCTGATCGATCCCGAAGTTCTGAAAACTCTGGATGACCGTGAATTCCGTGCAGGATTGTTTGAGTCGCTCAAGTGTGGCGTGATTGCCGACAAGGCTCTCTTCGAATTTATGGAACGTCACGCAAAGAAAATACTTGCTCGCGATCGGAAGTCGCTGGAGAAAGTCATCGCGGCTTCAGTGCAGATAAAGGCGCGTGTGGTGACCGCCGATGAAAAGGAATCTGATCTGCGCCGCATCCTAAACTTCGGACACACCGTGGGCCACGCGCTCGAAGCAGCGACCCGTTACTCGCAGCTTTTGCATGGCGAGGCGGTTGGTTGGGGCATGATCGCGGCTGCATCCATTGCGAGTAATGCAGGGTTCTGTGCCGAAGACGCCGCGCAGAGAATCAGGTCTGTGGTACTTGCTTATGGGCCGCTGCCCAAAGTGCGGGTCGAAACCAATCAGGTACTCAGTCGCCTTTCGGCTGACAAGAAGACGGTGGGCGGTTCTGTTCACTTCGTGCTGCCAACCAAGATCGGCAAAGTGACAATTTCGACCAACGTTCCAGGGGAGGTAGTGCGCGCCGCAGTGGAGGGAATTCTTGCCCAGGGTTGATGCTACCGAGTCCCGGGTTGCGGGAACGGGCGCGCGGGGAACCACGCCCGCCGGCGCCACTGATGAGCAGACCGCCGCGCGAGCCGTGCAGCAGATGTTCAATGAGATTGCGCCGCGCTATGATCTGGCGAATCACACCTTGTCCATGAATGTTGACCGGCTCTGGTGGCGCCGAACCGCAAATATTTTCAGCCATATCCTTAAGGGCAAGGACGTACGCATTCTGGATCTCTGCGCCGGTACAGGTGATATGGCAGTAGCGGTGAGGAGCGCTGCTGAACGATTGCGAAGCACGCCTGAGATTTTAGCTCTCGATTTTTCGCATCGCATGCTGCAGTTTGGGCAGGAGAAATATGCGCAACGCGAGATCCAGCCTGTAGAAGCCGATGCATTGAATCTGCCTCTGCCAAATTCAGCTGTCGATTTGGTCGTGTCAGCGTTCGGTTTTCGCAATCTGGCCAATTACGATGCGGGCCTGCGGGAAATCTTCCGGGTACTCAATTGCGGCGGTGAGGTTGGGATACTCGACTTCGGTGAACCGGGTGGACTCATGGGCAAGTTTTACGGATTTTACTTCCGTCACGTGCTGCCGCGGATCGGTACATTGATTTCAGGAGTTCGCGGACCCTATGATTACCTGCCCGAGTCGGTCAAGAAATTTCCAATGCCCGAACAGATGCTGGAACGCATGCGCGCTGCAGGTTTTATGGATGTGAGCTGGACGCCGTACACGTTCGGAATTGCCGGACTGTATCGCGGTCGCAAGCCGTAGAGATAGCTTCAGCGACTCAGGCCTGGATGGCGTCTGTGTAAATCGCCATGCCAACAACAGCGTCAACGCCGATTGCGTCCAGCGCATTTACCTCATCGGTGGACCGAATTCCGCCCGCGACGATCATCTGATTCGCTGTCGCGCTGCGCAGTTCGCGCGCAACCTGAAAAGGGAATCCCGTCAGCGTTCCTTCCGTGTCGATATGCGTGTAAAGAAATGCGCCGCAGTAGCGTTCGAGCTGACGCACCATGGTGAGCGGCTCGATGTTCGTGACCTGTTTCCAGCCCTTGATTGCGATCTTGCCGCCGCGCGTGTCGATCGCAAAGGTCAACTTGTCAGCGCCCAGAGCGGTAGAGCATTCGCGCGCGAATGACTCGTCGAGCCGGCCGTCGCGCAGCAGGGACGAGCCGAAGATCACGCGCTGTGCGCCTGAATTCAACAGGTCTCGTGCGCGTTCAAGCGTCCGGATTCCTCCTCCGGTCTGGCAGGGAAGTCGCCGGCAGATCATTGCAATTAAATCGCGGTTATCACCTGTGCCCATGGCGGCGTCAAGGTCGATCAGCTGCACCAGAGGATAACGGGAGAAGCGCTGGATCCAGTATTCGAAGTCGTTGAACTCGAGGGCTTTCTTCTCGCCCTGGATGAGCTGGACAATCTTGCCGCCCATGAGATCGATGGACGGAATCAGCATGGCCACCTCATGGGAATGCCGCTTTTGAGCAATATCTGCTTGAGCTCAGCTACCGCGTGCGTACCGAAGTGAAAGATGGAGGCAGCGAGAGCAGCGTCAGCTTTGCCGGAGGAAAAAACTTCGAGAAAGTGGTGCGGACCTCCAGCGCCGCCGGAGGCGATCACGGGAATTGAAACCTGCCCGGCCACTGTGGCTGTGAGTTCACAATCAAAGCCGATTCCAGTACCATCGCGGTCCATGGAGGTGAGCAGGATTTCTCCGGCGCCACGCTCTTCCGCATCGCGAGCCCACGTGAGCGCGTTGCGGCCCGTCGGAGTGCGTCCTCCGGCGACGTAAACCTCCGCAAGCTGCGGCGGTTGCTCGCCTCTGCGCGCATCAATCGCGACAATTACCGCCTGCGAACCAAAGCGATTGGCAATCTCGGTAATCAGTTCAGGCCGCGCGATGGCTGCCGAGTTGATGCTTACCTTGTCAGCGCCGGCATCAAATATTCGTGTCGCGTCTGCCAGGGTTCGGATTCCGCCGCCCACGGTAAAAGGCACAAAGAGTTGCCGCGCGGCGCGGCGAACGGTATCAATCAAGGTCTGCCTCTCCCCAGACGTGGCGGTAATATCCAGCAACACAATCTCGTCGGCACCGGCGTCGGCGTGGAGTCTGGCGAGCTCCGCAGGATCTCCCGCATCGCGCAATTGCTGGAACTGAATGCCCTTGACCACGCGACCAGCATCCACGTCGAGGCAGGCAATGATGCGTTTTGTGAGCCGCTCAGAGGGCACAGAAATTCTCCAAAATCTGCAGGCCTGCGGCGCCCGATTTTTCCGGGTGGAATTGCACGCCAAAGATGTTGTCTTTTTCGACTGCTGCAGAGAACGCTCCACCATACTCCGTGCGGGCAACCGTGTCGGCAACGACCGGAGCGCGGTAGGAGTGAGTGAAATAAACGAATGCGTGGTCGGGAACATTCCGCAGCAGGCGCGACCCGGGTTTCACGTCAATCTGGTTCCAGCCAACGTGCGGAGATTTCACAATGGCTGAAAATCGCGAGCACTGTCCGCTGAACAGGGCTGCGCCGGGTGTTTCCGGCGATTCGGTGCTGCCTTCAAACAGCCATTGCATGCCCACACATATGCCCAGGAAGGGAACGCCACGTCGGATCGCATCCATCACCGGCGCGCGTAGTGAGTTATTCAGCGCTTCGCAACGATTGAAATGCCCGACTCCGGGTACAGCCAACTTATCGGCTGTTGCTACAATTTCCGGCTCCGACGTGACCTGTACCTGCGCGCCCAGGTGCTCGAAGGCTTTTCTTACGGAGCTGATGTTCCCGGCTCCGTAATCCACAATGGTGATCATAGAAGGCCTTTGGTGCTGGGGAGCATGCGCGCCAGCTGCTTGTCTCGCGAGCACGCGACGCGCAGTGCGCGCCCAAAGGCCTTAAAGAGAGCTTCAATCTTGTGGTGGTTGGAGCGGCCGTACATTGTCTTTAAGTGAACGTTGGCCTTGGCGCCACGGGCAAAGCCTTCAAAAAAATCTTCCACCAATTCGGTTTGCAGATCTCCAACCATCACGACATTGACCTGAGTATCAATCACTGACGCTGCGCGACCGCTGAAATCCACGGCTGCCACGCCCAGAGTCTCATCCATCGGCATCACAAAGTATCCGGCGCGCATGATGCCCTTCTTATCGCCCAGCGCAGCGTGAAAAGCCTCGCCCAACGCAATACCGACGTCCTCCACGGTATGGTGTTGATCAACGTCGAGATCTCCCGTCGCCTTGACTTTCAGATCGAATGCGCCATGCCGCGCAAACAGCTCCAGCATGTGATCCAGGAAGCGAATGCCGGTAGAGACGTCATAGCGTCCGCGGCCTTCTATGGCCAGCGAGAGCTGGATGTCGGTCTCATTCGTATGGCGATGCAGCCTGGCCTTTCTCATCGCGCTACCCGTTCCGCTGGACGCTTGCCTGTGACTTGCTGGATCTCAGTGATCACACGCTCCATCTCGGCCTGAGTGCCGATGGTGATGCGTACGCAGCCTTCGCAATCAGGGCGGTCACGCAAACCAATGCCGCGTGCGCGCAGCCCTGAAAGAACAGCCTTCTTGTTCTCCCCGATGCGGCAAAGTACGAAATTGGCATGACTCGGCCAGCATTTGAAGCCGAGCGCCTCAAGCTGCTCTATGAGCCAGGCACGAGTCTTCTTTACCTGACTCACGTAGCTGGTCACGAACTCTTTATCAGCCAGTGCTTCTTCCAGGCACTCCAGCGCAATGCCATTCACGTTGAACGGCGACGCGATTTTCCGTATGGCGCGTATTTGCTCGCCCGGACCGCAGAGCACTCCCAGTCTTACTCCCGCCAGCCCATATGCTTTCGAAAACGTCCGAGCAAGAAAGAGGTTGGGTATCTTGCCGACCTGGTCCAGCATACTCTCGCCGTAGAACTCGAAGTATGCTTCATCCACCAGAACGGCCGCGTCGGGCGCGGCCTGGAGCAGTTGCAGGATCGCTGATTTCTGTACTGCGATCCCGGTCGGATTGTTCGGATTACAAATGACGATTACTCGCGTCTTGCGCGTGATGCTCTCCAGCATGCGGGAGAGCGGGAAGCTGTAATCGTCTCCGGCTGGCACTTTCACGACAGTCCCGCCCGCGGAGCGGCCAAAAATCTCATACATCGGGAAACCCGGGACGCTGAAGAGAACTTCATCTCCCGTTTCCACATACGCGCGTTCCAGGAGATCGATGCCTTCATCTGCTCCGTTGCTCAGCATTAGCTGCTCAGGGGCCAGCCCCAGGAAGTCTGCTACCAGCTTTTCGCCGGGCTCGCGCGGAGGATAAAGCGCAAGTTTCTTCGCGCTCATGCTGCGGATCTTCGCCAGCACGCGTGGCGAGCAGCCGGTTGTGCTCTCATTCAGGTCCAGGCGCAATTCCGGCTGCGGACCTTCCACAGGAGCGTGATAATCCCTGACCTGTTCAATGCACTGCTTCGGCTTAAGCATGGGCGCACCTCACTCGGATGGATTCAGCATGTGCTTTCAGCCCTTCAGCTTCGGCCAGGGTGATGATGGCCGGAGCGATTCGCTTCAGTCCTTCTTCAGAAAGCTGCTGAACAGAAATCATCTTCACGAAATCCATTACGCTCAAGCCGCCGCGAAACCGCGCCACATTGCCGGTAGGCAGCACGTGATTTGGACCCGCGGCGTAGTCGCCTGCGGCCTGCGGGGAATATGGACCAACGAAGATTGAGCCGGCGTTGTGGATATGAGCGACATCTTCGCTGCTCACTGTAATGTGCTCGGCCCCGATTCGGTTGGCGAACTCCAGCGCCTGCGCGTGGGATTCGGCGAGCAGGATTACCCCGTTATTCCTGAGAGAAACTTTT
>JBAIYI010000159.1:0-3028 GCA_037915955.1 Terriglobales bacterium | reverse complement strand
CGCCGCTGCGATGCAGAGTGCGATTCTCCAGGTCTTTTTCATGTCGGTAGCTCCTTTCGGATTCGCGACGGCAATGCCGGATGACCGCAAGCAAAGGGTAAAGTGGCTGGGGAGGACGGCGATCTTGAAGCAGGACAAACCACTTCACCCTGCCCGGTCAGGGACAGAGCTTTGCGCGATTTCTGGCGCCCCCCCTGGAGCCAGAGTAGATGGCCGGGAAAGTCACAGGAAACTGTAAGAAGTGCCAGAGCAGGGGCGAGAGCAAATCTCACCTCAGGGCAGGGGGTTGGGAGCGTCAGTCCCACCGGCCCAGAGGAAATTTCCACTCCCGTCAGAGTACCAGTCTGAGTTTCCGTTCACCGGCTCTCCCTTCTCTGCACCGGAGACACTAACGCTTGTGTTCCGCGGTACAACACGCGCGATTGGGGCATCGGTTCCTGGTTTGCCGAAGCGCAAGTTCACGTTCGTTACTGTCCTGACAATCTGGGGAGGGTTCGCAGGCGGCACGCCCGGCACGCGGCCAAGAATTGTGGGGATGGTAATCACATTACCCGGGCATGTCTTGGAGGCGCGTATCTGGTGATGACGGATCACGTGCTGATCGTCGAGAGGGATGTTCCAGCGTTGCGCGATTTCGCCCACCAGGGCGGCGCTGGTTGCGAGTTGCGCATCCGGCCAAACGTCATCCGGCAGACCTTCATGCTCAATGCCGATGGTATAAAAGTTCGGGTTTATATCCGGCTTCAGCAAGGGCCAACTCGGGTTGACTACGATGCCGGCGTGAAAAGCCGTATCGGTCTCGTGAACATATTGATGGACCTGCCCCTTCTTGCCGACGCAATAGTGGGCCGAGACCTGCGCAGCAGGATCATTGAAGTGGGAATCCACGCTCCCGAGGCTGCCCACCGCAATGTGAATGACGATGGCCTCCGGCTTGAAATTGAGCGGCCGTCCGGGACGGAAATTCGTGCTGGCGGCACCAATGAATGTCTTATCCATGAAGCATCTCCTTAGCCGACCGCCTTGAGGTCGCCCTGTTCCCCCTGAAATGCAGGCGGGAGAGCCGTGGCTGAGCCGCTGCCGGCGGGGGAGGTCGCGGTTGCGGGAGCGTTTGCGTCATCTGCGCTGCCGGTCTGTCGGGCTTTGCGCTGCTGATCGTCTTTCTGAGCGATAGTGGATTTGAGCTTCAACAGGGTTTGGAGCGCCTTGTACCAGAATGGGGCGCCGAGGGCGAGGAGGAGTGAGGAAATCAAGATGCCTGGAATCTGGCCCGCTCGTAGAGCAGGAGAAACTGACACTATGTTCTTTATTTCTTTCCAGCTAGACGGCCAGGAAAACTTCCATACTGGGGCAACGATCAGGCCATTTTTGTTCAGTGTGTCATAAAGCTGCTGCTGTGCAGGCGCTAATTTCATCTGGTCCCCAGGTGTCTGGGCTGATTGCTTCTGTTGTGCCTCTGCGTCCTTGAGTAACGCCGGCGCTTCAGCCTGCACTGCAGCACGGATAGCCTCATCCGAGGCCAGGCGGTTTACGAGGGCAATGGTGTCCAGTTGCACCGCAAAGGCGACGACCAATCCCACGACGAACGTGATCGCGTGCGCGTTGGCGGTGAAGCGCTGGCTTACGCGGTCAACGGTCTGGTCAAACCAACCGTGAATCTTGGCCACGTACTCGCTCTTGGCTTCCTGAACGATTGCCAGGCCGTGGCGAACGCTGTTGGTGAGCGTGGGGTCGGCGGCCTCAAGCTGCAGCGCAAAATCGCGAATGTTTTTCAACGCACCGGCCGGATCATTAATGCCGTTGTTTTTGAGCAGCTTGATCAAGGCGTCTTTGGCCGCCCCTTCCAGAGGCTGGGGAGATTGTCCTGAGGCCATTTCCATGAGCAGGGTGGTGAACTCATCGCGGTGAATTACGGAGCCGAGCGCGCTCCACTTTAGCACCCCCTGCCCCGCCACGAGCGGATGTTTAAGCAGCGCCTCAGAGATGTCATCGGCAAACTTGTCCGGCAAGGTTGAATCAAGCTGCTTCAACAAGCCAGCCAAGCCATCCTTCAGATTACGTCCGCGGCTTTGGATGGCCGTAAGAATGGATTGCGTGATCAACGTCACCACCATGCTGAAAAGAAGCATGACCGTGGCCAGACCAATCAAGACATCGAGTATCTTCAGCATTTAAAAAGCCTCCCCCGCAAGCCGCGGTTACTTACCTTTCTCCACCGTAGGTCCCAAACCATTCACCAGGTAATCCTGTATGGCGCCCTTGAGCCGGCCCTTAAAAATGAGAGACGCAGCCCCAACTCCGATGCGCACAAAGGTTGAGCTTCCAGCCGTGAGTGCCTTCACCAGAGCGGCGACCCTATCGGAAGCCTTTCCACTGAGGTCCTTCACCATACTCTCCGGCACGGTAGGCCTGCCGGGATGATCGATGGCAACGGCGGCCGACCCGCATAGCGGGACAATTGGAATGTAATCTTTCCCGGCGGGACGGTTGGACGAGGAATCATCAGCGGCGCGAAAGTTTCGGATCAGTGCCTTGGGATCAGCACTCAGCCCGTTCTTGATAATCGGATTCTCAGCGTCGAGCACGAAATGCTGCTGCAGGAAGCGCTGGCAGTTCCGGCGCCCCAGTTGGAAATCGCGCTGGCGGAACTTCTTTGAGACGAAGCCGCCAAATGCCCCAAGACAGCTGCTCATCAATGCCGGTTGGCCTGGCGCCGCCTTGTCATCACTGGGGGCAACGACGAAACGACTGAAACTATCCGGGGCTTTCAAGAGGCTGACCGACTGTCCCAGAAATCTCGACTGAGAAATCAGGGCGTCGACGAGCGTGCCAACTGCCTTGAATAGTCCACGGGCTTCAGTGACGTTATAGTTTG
Organism: Terriglobales bacterium; assembly: GCA_037915955.1. Taxonomy (GTDB): domain Bacteria; phylum Acidobacteriota; class Terriglobia; order Terriglobales; family Acidobacteriaceae; genus Angelobacter. The sequence continues at coordinate 153 of JBAIYI010000159.1, read as the reverse complement.
GATCGAAACTGGCCTGCCCGGGAAAAGGGGCAATGGTAACCACGGCGCGGTCTGCCTGAAGAGGATCGCGCGGGTTGTGCCCTGAAGAAGGCTTTGGATCCAGACCCGCCAGATAACGGCGAGCAAGTTCAAACGGATTATTGTTCGTAGCGC
>JBAIYI010000276.1:0-6132 GCA_037915955.1 Terriglobales bacterium | reverse complement strand
CCGGACAAGTTGAACGCGAATGAGCCGGCAAGGGCCGTCGTCGAAAAGGCCCCGGAGTTTGATAGATCCATGGTTCCGCTGCCCGTGGCTGCGCCCTCAAAGCGGACAATCAGGGCGTGCTGGTTTGAGATCACCACGAAGACCAGATTCATGTTGCCGGCCGTTGAATTCAGAACAGCAGCTCCGCGGCCGTCAGCCTTGATGGCGTACGTGCCGGAAAGCGCGACGTTCGTGGCCACGCCGTTTCCACGGTTGATGTCGAAGAGGCCTGAAGTTATGTGACCAGCACCATCCAGGGTCATGGTGCCGGCCACCGCGAAGAAGCCGAATCCGTCTGTTCCCGAAAACGAGAACGCATACGTGCCGTTCAGATTGCTGGTGGTGAAGCCACCCTGTGGCGTCGGATGGCTGCCGGAGCCGCCGCATCCCGCAATCGTCAGGAGCAAAATCAACGAGGACAAAACAGAGAAAAAGGACAGCTTTCTTGCCTGCATCGCGTCACCCGATTCAAAGGAATTATGCTGCCATTACACACCAATCACGGCGTCATCGTCATCCCGCTCCGGTTGCGCCGGTCAGGCGGTGCTACCTGGCTCCGTACCTTGTTCGTGACCGGAAAGCGAGTGGCTGCTCTCACCCTGCGGAAGCTCGCGGTCCCGCTCGGTACCGGTCAGTCGCGCCAGAGAGGCGCTATAGGAATCGAGCCAACGATCGAACACTGGATTGGTGTTAGTTCCACGCATACCATCTGCGACAAAGCCATCCCTGACTGCTCTGTGACTCTCCTGCAATCTGGGTTGACATTTTGACTACATCATCAACCCGGAACGCGCCCTTTGGTCGCGAAAAAAGGTTAGCTCGCGGTTAAGATTTGTTGCCCCTCTGCTCAGCGGAACCAGATGGACCATACTGCGTCCACCGTGGAATGGGTCACGGAAGAGGCAAAAAGCCGGCGTTGTTCCCGCCATGCGCGTCCATAGAACATTCCCGCGATGGTCGCCAGAATTACGTAACGCCAGTTGAAGACAGCCCTCTTGTTGAAATGAGAAAGTCCAAAGATTATCGAAGCTAACACCAGAGCTCCGGTCCGGCCCATTCTCCTTTCCAGCAGGTTTTGCACCAGCCCGCGAAAGAAAAGCTCTTCCGGCAGAGCCACAAAGAAAAACGTGAATACCCAGGCGGCAGGGAATTCGCTCACGTGGGCCTGCCGTCCATGCCATGTGAGGAATCCAAGCGCAAAGCCCAGAATTAGCACGATCGGAGCATAAAACAGGAACTCGCGAAGGCCGATTTTAAGATCCGCTTTCCGGGGTATGAGATCGTAGCCAATGCCCTCCAGCGGCTTGACCACCAGGTAACCGTAAAGCGCCAGGTTGGCCATCATCATCTTGGGGAAGCCGCCCAGCCCCCCAGGCCACAGGGCGGCGCCCGAAGGGCCAAACGGCCACGCCGTGCTCAGCAAGCCGAGATCGATCAGCAGACCTACACACGCCAGCACGATCAGGTCTGCCCAGTTGGCCGGCCGTTGTGCCAGGGTCAAAAGAGCAGAGACTCCTACGCAAATCAACAGCAGCGCCGCCATCATCGGCCATTGGAAGTTGCCCCGCGGGATGGCGAGCAAAGGGTAGGGGACTGTCAGCAAGGCTGACACAAGAATTCTTCCCGTTGACGTCGGCAGCCAATTACGGAATGAATCAGCCGCTCCAAAGCCGAAGAACCAGTAGGGGGCAAACAGGCTGGCGAAGGCGACCGTGGTGGACACTGGATAATCGCGCAAAGCCGGAACATGGAAGAAATGCGCGATCCCCCAGAACACAACCAGCAGAACACAGTAAAGGGCCGCGGCCATTCCCAGTCGTCTTGGCGAAGCTTGCTGCACAAGGGAGTGAAGGATATCACCTGCGCGCTGCCGCAAATGATCAAACGGACATGCACGTTTAGGGCGTATACCCCATAGGGCAATGCCCAACCGCGAATGGCCTGATCTTTTTATATAATCAGCAGAGTCCCCATATTTTCCTGGAGCTTTCCCAGACATGATTCGGTTTCTGCAAAGTGGCGGCAAAGTGCCCAAATATCTGCTCAGCGGCTTCCTGCTGGTCATCTGCCTCGGCATGGTGGTCTATCTCATTCCAGGCTTCATGTCCGGTACCTCGATCACCCAATCCGGCGTGGTAGCCTCCGTGGCCGGCGAAGACATCAAGCGTGACGAAGTGAGCAAATATGTGCAGGCGCAAATGCGCTCACAGCGGGTTGATCCGCAGATGGCGGCCATGTATGCCGCTTTTATGACGCCGCGGATCGTGCAGCAGCTCATCCAGCGCGCGGAAATTGACTACGAAGCCCGCCGCATCGGCCTGCGCGTCTCTGACGAGGAGCTTCGCGACGAAATGCGCAATGGCCCTTACAAGCAGACGTTCTTCCCGAATGGTCAGTGGATCGGCCAGGAAAAATACGAACAGCTGCTGCGCGAATCCAACACATCGGCTGAAGAATTCGAAAGTGGCACGCGCCGGGAAATGCTGGCGCGCAAACTATTCAGCACTGTGGGTGCCAGTGTCGCGGTAACGCCTGCGGAGGTGCAGCAGGCCTATGTGGACAAGAACACCAAGGTCAAGTTCCAGTACGCCACCATCAGCCTCGACGATCTCCAGAAGCAGATTAAGCCGACCGACGCCGAGATTAAGGCCTTCTACGACACGTATAAGACCCGCTACGAAAATTCCATTCCGGAAAAGCGCGTTGTGCGTTACTTCGTGATCAACGATAAGGACGTTGAGAACAAGGTAAAAGTGGATGATGCGGCCATCCAGAAGTATTACAGCCAGAATGCTGACCAGTTCCGTACGCCGGAGCAGGTTCGCGCCCGGCACATACTGATCAAGACGCCCGCCATGGGCCCTGATGGCAAAGTCGACCAGAAGGGCGTGGATGCAGCCCGGGCCAAAGCGCAGGACATCCTGAAGCAGGTGAAGGCCGGCGGCAACTTCGCCGAACTGGCGAAGAAATATTCTGAAGATCCCGGCAGCGCACAGAACGGCGGCGAACTGCCTCCGTTCGGCCGCGGACAGATGGTCCCAGAATTCGAGAAGGCTGCTTTTGCGCAGAATCCAGGACAGATCAGCGACCTCGTGCAGACTTCCTACGGCTTCCACATCATCCAGACGGAAGAGAAGATGCCTGCACGCGTGAAACCGCTTGCCGAGGTAAAAGCTCAGATTGAACAGCAACTGAAGCAGTCGCAAACCAGCGACGAATTAAATCGCATCGGCACGCAGGCCCAGGATGCGGCCCAGAAGCAAGGCTTGGATAAAGCTGCAGCCCAGTTTGGCGCGCAGGTGATCCAGAGCAATCCGGTAGCACGTACTGACTCTCTTCCCGGCGTGGGAGCAGCGCCCCAGGTGATGAATACGATCTTCTCCACTCCGGAAAAGACTCCACCGCAGGGTGAACGTAGTCCACAGGGATTGGTCATTTTTGAAGTTACAAAAATTGATCCGCCCAAGACGCCTACGCTGGATGAAATCAAGGACCGCGTCACCAACGAATTCAAGAATGAAAAAGCCCAGGAACTCATGCGCAAGAAAGTGCAGGAACTGGCTGATCGCGCCCACAACATGCACGATCTCGCCAAGGCGGCTAAGGAAGTTGGTGCTACCGTGAAGACCAGTGACATGGTTGCCCGAACAGCGCAGGTTCCCGATATCGGCTCGTTGAACGGCCCGGCAGGCGTGGCGTTCACCCTCAAGCAGGGCGAGATCAGCGGCCCGCTCACCCTGGGAAACAAAGCCGGAGTTCTGGAAGTCATGGAACGGCAGGAGCCGGACATCAATGGCGCTGACTTTGCCAAAGCCCGTGATCAACTGGTGGAAGAGTTGACGGAACAGAAACGCGAAGAGGCCCTGCAGCTTTTCATGAGCGATCTGGGCAAGCGCATGGAGAAAGAAGGCAAGGTCGTTATCAACAAGACGGAGATGGACAACCTCACCAAACAGCGCAGCTAGTTTGCATCTGATGTGATGTATGTTTGAACGTTCCGCCGGAATACTGCTGCATCCTACATCTCTGCCATCTCTCGGGGGCATAGGCGACCTTGGACCGGAAGCCTATGCCTTTGTAGATTTCCTCGAACGCGCACGGCTTGGACTGTGGCAGGTGTTGCCGCTCTCCCCTCCGGGCATGGGAAACTCGCCGTATTCGGCAATTTCCGCTTTTGCCGGCAATCCTCTTCTCATCAGCCTGGAACGGCTCGCTGAACGCGGCTGGCTGGCGAAAGACCGTCTAAAGGACGCCCCCGGCCCCGCAGATCGAGTTCATTTTGAAGAGGTGCTCGCCTTCAAGATGCCGCTCCTTCGTGAGGCTGCGCAGAATTTTCTGGAAGGTCGCAGCGGAGATCGCAGCCGTTTCGATGAGTTCAAACGCGAAACCGCCTGGTGGCTGGAAGATTTCGTTCTCTTCGATGTCATGCGCCAGGCGCACAAGGGCGCTACCTGGAGTTCGTGGGACAAAGGACTGGCCCGGCGAGAACCTGAAGCGCTGCACGAGTTCGGTCTCAAGTATCAGCGGGAGCTGGAGATTGAACGTGCCATCCAGTTTGCTTTTTTCGAGCAGTGGCGCGCGCTGCATCGCTATTGCGCCGAACGTGGCGTGAAGATCGTGGGCGATGTGGCGATCTTCGTGAACTTTGACAGCGCTGATGTCTGGCGCAATCCTGAAATCTTTTATCTCAACGGCGACCTTCAGCCTACATTTGTCTCCGGTGTTCCGCCGGACGCGTTCAGCGCCACCGGACAGCGCTGGGGCAATCCACTCTACCGCTGGGATGTGTGCCAGAGCCAGGGATACGACTGGTGGATCCAGCGCATGTCATGGGCCCTTACCACCTGTGACATCCTGCGGCTGGATCACTTCCGAGGGTTTGAAAGCTATTGGGAAATTCCTGCTTCTGAACCCACCGCCGTGCGCGGCCGCTGGGTGAAAGGTCCGGGTGACGATCTGTTCCGCGTGCTGCGCGAGCGGCTTGGAGACCTGCCTTTCATCGCCGAAGACCTTGGCTTGATCACAGCCGAAGTCCATGCGTTGCGCGAACGCATCGGTGTGCCAGGGATGAAGGTTCTGCAGTTTGGGTTCGGCGACCCCGGCGCGCACATTTATCTGCCACACAAATTTGAGCCTAACTGCGTGGTCTATACCGGCACGCACGACAATGACACGACGCCTGGATGGTGGCAGTCTGCGGGCAAGGAAGAGAAGCAGCATGCGCTCGAATACTTTGGACCCGCTGAAGACGGAATGCACTGGGCTTTCATTCGCGGAGCGCTCGCGTCTGTAGCGAAACTGGCAATCATTCCTCTCCAGGACGTGCTCGGGCTCGGCAGCGACGCCCGCATGAATACGCCTTCGCTCAGTGATGGGAACTGGGGCTGGCGCGTTCCTCCGGGGATGCTGACCCCGCAGTTAGCCACCAAGCTTGCGGCTATCTCACAGGTGACGGACAGAGTGCCGGTGGTCTCAGCCGCTGACCAGCAGCGCTACCGGGAAATGCGCGAAGATTTCGCTGCATAGCAGCGTGCGCGTAGCGCTGACCCTGATCTTCTCTCCGGTAAACACGTTCTCCAGAAACTCCGGAGTCTTTGACGTTACGGGCAGTTCGGTGTTCTCCCATAGAGCGCCGAGCGGCATCTGCATGCTGCCTTTAGCCAGCGCGCAGGAAAATCGGGGTACAACCGTGATGGCGATCTGCCCATTCCGTTCGCGGGCGAACGCGACAACGTGCTCACGCTTGCTGCCCACTGCGTGCAGAGGAACGTAGCTGCCGCCGTGGTACAGTTCGCGCCGGTCACGGCGCAGGCGCATCGCCTGCATGGTGGTCCAGAGTTTGGCGCGCCCGTCTGAATAGCCGGACAGCATCTCGGCGCAGAGCTGCGGCAGATTGCCGGACTCGGCCCGGCGGTCCAGTTCCGTGAGTAACCGCTGACGCAACTCATAGTCCACCGGCCGGCGGTTGTCCGGATCAACCAGGCTCAAGTCCCACAGTTCGGTTCCCTGGTAGATATCCGGATTGCCCGGTGAGGTGATCATCAGCACGCGCTGGGCCAGAGAGTTCACCGCGCCAAAGAACGAGGTAATCTG
>JBAIYI010000610.1:0-1504 GCA_037915955.1 Terriglobales bacterium | reverse complement strand
CGCAGCAGATCAAAGACATCGAACACGTGGAAACAGTCGTCAAGGATGGCGTGGTGTACAAGGTAGCCGACTTGGATAAGGCAATCGGCGTGAGACCGAATTAAAAACGCATTCGTCAAAAAAGATGCTGTGCACGCACGGGGTGGAGCAGGCCTTCAGGCCTGCGGTAAGCTGCAACATGCTTCCGGCTTCAGCCGCTGAGGTAATCTGCCGGACCAGGAAAACGGACGATCAAGCTCGTCACTGACCTCAACGAAAAGCCGGATCGATCTCTCATGACCCCCATTTGCTGCCTATTTCTGATCGCTTTAAGATAATATATCGCTCTGCGATCCTATTACTACTAAGTAAACACATCTTTACAAAGAATTGTAAACTATGACATGTCGTAGTACGACCATATTTAAGACTTCTAATTTTCACAGAAATTCTTCACTCCGCTCTCTGCATCTGAGGGAAAAACGCCGTCTGCTACTTTGGAACTGAGAGTGCAAAGCGCTGGGGCATGAATCATTTTCTGCGTAAATTAACCTTGATCGCAGCTCTGGCATTCCCTGCCACTGTGCTCTTCGTCAGCGTTCCTGCCTTGATGAATGGCCAGGCAATCAGCGGGGACTTGCTCGGGGTTGTGACAGACACTTCTGGCGCCGTCGTCGCCAATGCCACGGTTACGGCAACCAACCTGGGCACGGGCGCTAAAACCACAACCACCACCAATGCCGCGGGCCAGTACCACTTCGTCAACCTTCCCGTTGGACATTACAGCGTGCAGACCACCGGCGGAGGCCTGACCGGCGGCTACAAGGACGTTGAGGTCCAGCTCAACCATCAGGTGACGGCCAACATCACCGCTGCTGCGAGCACCGAAACCACCACGATCGAGGTCACTGCGGAAGCTCCGACCATTGATACCACCACGCCGCAGATCCAGAACACCTTCACCACCCACCAGCTCCAGGACCTGCCTACGGCCAGCATCGGCCTGGGCGTGCTGAACCTCTCCTTGCTGGATGCGGGTGTTGCCACCAGCGGCGGCATCGGCGCCGGAACCGGTCCTTCCATTTCCGGCCAGCGTCCGCGCAACACCAACTTCACCATTGAAGGCGTGGATAACAACAGCAAGTCGGTTACCGGCCCCGTCGTGACCCTACCCAATGACGCGGTCGAGAACTTCTCCGTGCTGCAGAACCAGTTTGCGCCGGAGTATGGTCACTCTTCAGGCGGCCAGTTCAATCAGACCATCATCAGCGGCACGAACAAATGGCACGGTCGCGTCTATGAATACTTCCAGAACCGCAACCTGAACGCCATCGACGCCTCCAACGCGCGCACTCAGGCGGGAAACGCAAGCATCATCAATCCCGCGTTCGATGACAACCGCTTCGGCGGCCAGATCGGCGGACCCATTTTCAAGGATAAACTTTTCTTCTTCACCAACGCGGAATACAACCCGATCCATCAGGCGATTGGAAGCCTGTTTATCTGCGCACCGACTGCGCTGGGC
>JBAIYI010000269.1:0-2413 GCA_037915955.1 Terriglobales bacterium | reverse complement strand
AAGGCAAGGACGCGGAGGAAGGCGAGCTCTGCCTCAGGCTCGATCCGCGGCCCATGGGCCTGATGCCCGGTTACCAGGGCGATGATGGCAACGTCCAGGCGATTGCGGGAGATTTCTACCGAACGGGTGACGTGGTGCAGCGGGATGCGGATGGCTATCTCACATTCGTGGGCCGCGCCGATGACGTGTTCAAGGCGTCTGATTACCGCATCAGCCCGTTTGAAGTGGAAAGCGCGCTGATTGAGCATCCGGATGTGGTGGAGTGCGCCGTGGTCCCTTCTCCTGATCCTATCCGCATGGCGGTTGTGAAAGCCTTTGTGACCTTGCGAAGCGGCGCACAGCCTTCGCGCGAGCTGGCACTCTCAATCTTCCAGCACAGCCGCAAAGTGCTGGCGCCGTACAAGCGCGTACGCAGACTGGAATTCGTAGACCTGCCGAAGACGATTTCGGGAAAGATCCGTCGCGTGCAGTTGCGCGCTGCCGAAGCGGAGAGACCCGTGACGGAGAAGCCGGCGACGGAGTTTCGTGAAGAGGATTTCCCGGACCTGGGGTGAGAACACCTTTGCGACACAGATGAACAGAGGACACAAGACGATTAGAGTGTTTTTGTAAACCAGCGGCATCGCCCTGCAACGAACCGATCGGCATTCGACATGATCATCTCTGCCGAGCCGCCGAATCGAGGGAAAAAGCGAGGTCGACAGAAAGGGCATTTCGGAAAGCCACTGCTGCGCTCCAGCCTGAATTTAAGCCACTGTTGAAAAGGATCAGAACGTCACAATTCCAGTGACAAAGGTCACCTGCTAACGTGACAAAGATCACCGTCACGCAGCACTGCGTCTGCGTATAAAGCTAGGCAAACAGCTGGCCAAGAAAGTTTCAAAGATTTTCTTCTTAGCTGCGTAGAAGTTGTGTATAGGCTCCGCAAGTGGTTTTTCCCGCAGGTAAGTGGGTCCCCTTTCGTTTCACGGTTTTAACTATGCTGCGCAAAGAACTGTTCGGCGCAGAGTGAAACTTTTTACCAGCCGGACGCGCCAATCGACGGACGCTTCTCCGGTAATGGAACTCCGCAGACGTGTTCATCCACGCGCGGACGAGGCCAACCTGCTGACCGGTTCCTGCCTGACCCCACGGCACAACGGCGGCTTAGCTTTTTTGAAGGAGTTCTCTCCCCATGCGCAAAGCCACTCGTCCACTGCGAAACGTACTCCTCTATGCGATAACCTTGCTGGCCCTGCCCCTGACAGCGGCTCTGCCCAGCCTGGCGCAGCAACAGGTCCCAATGGCAGGCAGTTCCATTCCACAGTTCGCGCAGCCATTGCCGATCCTAAAAGTGTCGCCGTTCTCCAATCCTCCGGCGCCAAATGCGCCGTACCTGAAGGCCATCAATACGGCTTCTGGAAACACAAATTTAGCTATTCACATGTGCGAATTTGACGCAAAGTTGCTGCCGCCCAGCACGCCGCTTGCTGCCGGTTCGAGCGGCACCACACGCGTATGGGGTTATATTCCGGAAACGCCGGGCACAACGTGGACTGGCTGTCCAACCACGGTGCAGGAAACCTATCTTGGCCCGGTAATCGTGAACACGCGCAGCACTCCCGCAAGCCCCCAGCCGCCGACGGCAATCACATGGATCAACGATCTGGGAACGGCTGCCGGAACGGGCGTGCTCGCAGTGAAAAACTCGATTGACCAGACACTGCACTGGGCAGATCCTCTAAACAATGAAGCGAATCAATGCGCCATGATCGGCGGCGTGCCGGCTTTTGGCAGCACCTGCGCGCAGAGCTACACCGGACCAATCCCGGCTGTTGTTCACGTGCATGGCTCAGAAGTTCCGCCGGAATTGGACGGCGGCCCGGATGCGTGGTTTACGAGTGATGGCCTCAGGAAAGGCCACAGCTATTATTCATTTGCAGGCGCTCCCGCCAATGGAGCACTCTATAAGTACGCCAATACGCAAGAGGCTGCGCCAATCTGGTTCCATGATCATGCATTGGGCATCACGAGGCTGAACGTGTTCGCGGGGCTGGCGGGCGGCTATTTCATTCAGGATCCCGCGCTCAAGCTGCCGCCAAATCTGCAGTCGCTTCCTGAAGTGGTGCCGGTAATTCTGCAGGACCGTACGTTTGACACGAAAGGGCAGCTCTTTCTTCCGGCTGACAGCGCCGGTGGAGTGCTATCGAGCCCCAATCCTGAACATCCTTACTGGGTTCCAGAGTTTGTGGGCGACACAATCGTGGTGAACGGCAAGGCATGGCCTTTCCTCAACGTGGAAGCCAAGCGGTACCGGTTCCTGTTTGTAAACGGATCCAATGCTCGAACCTACGAGATGTTCCTGGTCAGCCAGGCGAACGCGGCAATCGGCCCCTCTTTCTGGGTCATTGGCACGGACGGCGGGTATCTGGAC
>JBAIYI010000623.1:0-3289 GCA_037915955.1 Terriglobales bacterium | reverse complement strand
CCGGTCGCGGCAATCGCATTGGGCGTTGCCATCAGCCATTCCTTTCCGGGATGGGACCTATGGAGGTCTCGTACTTCGCAACCATCTCTGTGAGCATTTGCAGAAGTGTCTTGGCCGAGCGCGGCGTCACGATGATCCGGGTATGGACCAGAGCTTCGTCAGAGTCTCCGTAAGCCTGGCCGAAGTCGATCAGAAATTCGGATTCCGTAAATGCCAGTTCGAAGTGGTTTGAGGAGCGACCTTCGATCGCCAATTTTTCCTCCTCGCCACACCCAATTCGCCCCATCACCAACACGCATCGGTTCTATAAGCATGAGAAATGCCAATGAGACTTGAGGCTAACTAGCTTGAAATTCAGTGGGAATGGCGGCTTGGCGCGAGGGATGTAACGTGAGGGAATGTTACATGGATGTTACGTGACAGACAGCGCCAGTTATTTGAGGCGGAATAACGTTGGATAATTCGTCAGCAGGAACTGCAATTGCGCAATCTTTGCCGCGCCCAAGTTTCCTCTGAGGTAGGTCTCCAGGTGGGGGAAGTCGTCCCACTCCTGTTTGGGCGGCTCGACTGCCATCATCCTGCTGCGCGCATTCACGATGATCTGGCCTATACCCGCAGCCACGGTGCCTCCTCGGCCACCAAGCCGCGGCCGCGTTCCGGAAGGTCCAATTGGAGCGCGCGGGTCTTCCGCCTGATTGATGTTATCGTGCCCGGAGCGGCTGAAGTTGATCGGTGCCGGCGTCGTCAAGCTGACGGGCGGCGGACCGGAACTGACAGGCCTGACGAGGTTACGATCCTCAGTAATTATGGATGGCTGGGCCGGATCGAACACTCCACCTCGCATGGTCAGGCGTTTCACAAAGGAGCTATGCCACGGAACCGTAGGGGTGTTGTAATACTCCTGGATCGCGACTTCGTACCAAAGGATATCTCCCGCATTTACCCGCGACACCGCTCGCGTCTCTATAGTAGCCATTCGTGCATTCGCCGAGGCATCCCCAGGTATCAGATTCCACGGCATGTTAGGGCCGTGCAAATGATTGTTGAGTAAGTGAAGAGCCTTCCAGTTGAGCCGGTTCAGACCTGTGGGGAAGAGAGCATCGATGGAAGAGGTGTTATCGTCTCCCGCTGTGTTGCCGACTCTCCTCGTCAGAGGCCGGGCCATGATGCTTCCCGCGAGCCTGCCGCTCATGGTGTACGTCACCGCTGTGAGCGGCAGGGTTTCCGACGGCATGTAAGTAGCAAGGACGGCCCGGATGTTATCAAGGTCGCGTTCGATCGTGGCTCGCTGGCTATCGGTCTCCGAGGCTGTTTGAGTCATGCTCTCCAAGTGCTCGGCAGTGGTGAGAGCCTGGGTCAGCGCCGCTGGTGTGGACTGGCCCGCGGCAGTCCTGTGTGCGATGATTCCGGTGACCACCTCGCTTACTCTCGTCTCCCGCGTAGCCACCATTAAGCGAACGTTGGGCGGCTCACCTCGCGCAAACAACGTATGCGATTCACCGGAGGTGGTTCGGAACGGGATGCGGCGGCGCCACCAGCCGACCACCGCGGCAGCGCCTGCACGCAGCCGGTCGAGGATCCACCGTCCTGCGGCAAGAGCGCGGTCGATTAACCAAAGGATTCCCTGGTCGACCCGTTCACGCACGCCGTCAATGATTTCGCGAATGCGCTGGCCGATGCCGCCAAGTCCGGCATAGTTCGCGAGAAAGCCGATTACAACCGGCATAATCATGCGCAAACCCATTTCCACACCCTGCGCAGCGGGATCAATCACGCCCTGGGCAAGCTGGAGGACAGTGTCGAAAACGGTGATCAGTACCTGGATGATGCGGCGCGCATACTCAATGGCCGTCTGAATTGCCTGATAGGCGGCATAAACCGCTTCCAGAATGGCGCTCAGCCCAGCCGAGGCCGCCATGGCCGCGAGCCTGGCTCCGACAATCGCCATGATGCGCCCCATCACCCAGCGCACGGCGGTCTCCAGCACCATGTTGCCCAAGTCACGCAGTCGCTCAACGATCATTCGCCAGATGCCCGCGGGCCCTTCTCGAATGGCAACGCTGACCCACTCCCACACTCCGGTGAGCACATTGATCATCGTTCGAATACGAGCCACGGCAGGACGTCCGATCCGGGTGGCGAGCAGGTCAAGCACGTGGTCAAGAGATATGCCGAGCACGTCCAGCACGAACCCGAACACCGCGCGGAAATCAGTCCATGAGGATGGCGGCGTGATGCCGCGCTCACTCACAGCATTGAAGAGCCATCCCTGTACCCCAAACCACAAGTGAGAGAGGAAGTTGCTGACGAAGCGCCCAAGCCCGCGCAAGATGGCCTGCAGCGCACTGCGGATGAAACGGATAGGCGCGGCCAGCACCGCGCTCCATGCGCGCGAGGCCTTGTCAATCAATTGCCGTATCAGGTCAATGGGTATGCGCAGAGCGCGCACCACGATGCCGAACGCAGTGCGCATGGCGCCCCATAAGTCGAAGTCGCGGAAGATCTGCCGCACCAGCAGCATGATGCTGGCGCGGGTCTGCTGCCAGGCTTCCGGCGTGGCGCCAAGTTCGCTGAAAAACGGAATCTGCCGGAGGATGAGCGGTATGAAGAAATCTATAAACGGATCGCGAATGCAGGCAGGAATAGCGTTCCAGATGCGCGCGCCAAACTCATACGGCAGCCGCATGATGTTACGAACCACAGCTGCCACACGACGGAGAAAATCAAGCACCGGACGCAGGAACGTTACCAGACGCTGGAGCACGCCTCCGACCCAGTTCACAAAAGACATCACATGGTCCATCACCCAGTTCACGAGTTCGCCAAAGCGTTCGGCCAGCCAGGTGAGGCCGCGGGCGATGAAGCCAATGATGGTTCCCGCTACCGCCCCGGCAGCATTACCCAATCCGCCGACGATGCTGTTGAGCTTGTCCGCCAGGAACTGCGCCTTTTCCCGGAGGAAGGCGGCAACGCGGTTGATGGTGTTGACGATGCCAGGGATGATTTCGTTCTGCAGAATGTTGCGACCATTGACGATGCCGCCGCGCGTTCCGAAATACTGCCGGATTGCTTGTACCCCGCGGATCACCCCATAAGCGATGGCGCCAATGGCGATGATTGGCCCTGCCGGCGAAAGCATGAGCAAAATGCCGCCGATGATCATCAGCGGACGCTTGAAGCGCTCAATGAACGGAAGAATGTAATTGTCCCAGGCGCTCTGGGCCTTGCGCTGTATCCATTGCAGGATTCCGTTCTGGCCTTCCGGTCCCTCGCCGATACCGAGTTTGTT
>JBAIYI010000722.1:0-6108 GCA_037915955.1 Terriglobales bacterium | reverse complement strand
CGCTGGCTCTGCGGAGATGCCGACGAATCGCGCGACCTGGTGCAGGAAACTTTCACCAAAGCCCTGAAAGGTTTTTCCGGCTTTCAGCCGGGGACGAACTTCCGCGCGTGGATGTTCCGTATTCTCCGCAACACGTTTCTCACCAGCCGCGTGGGGCTTGAGCGGCGCAACACCGAGCAGGAAGGCGAGGAAGGGCTGGACAACACGCCTTCCGCGAACGATACGCCGGAACTGCTGCTCATCCGCCGCGCCGATACTGAGCTGGTGCAGCAGGGAATCGCCACGCTGGACCTGCGCTTTCGTGAAGTGCTGATCCTGGCTGATCTGGAAGAAATGAAGTACCAGGAGATCGCGGACACGCTGGGGATCCCAATCGGTACGGTGATGTCGCGGCTGGCGCGTGCGCGGCGGCAGTTGAAAGAGTGCATTGTGCAGGCGCTGCAAAGCGGAAGCAAGAAGTTGGTGGCCAAACCATGAGCTGCGATTGGCAGGAAAAAGTCGCGTTGTATGCGGATGACGAGCTTGACGCTTTGGCTCGCGAGCAGGCGGCGAAGCATCTGGCAGGCTGTCCGGAATGTACGGCCGCGGTGGCGGAGCATCTTGCTTTGAAGCAGGCCGTGCGACTGGGCGCGAACCGCTACTCCGCGCCGCCGGAACTGCATGCCGCCATTTATCGCCAGTTACGTCCGCGCGCCGCGGTGAGCGCGTGGTGGAAGTGGGGCTTGTCAGGTGCAGTTGCTGTGCTGGTGGCTGTGCTCGGTCTTCTGTTGTGGTCGCAGCGCCGCACTGATCCATTGCTTGCGCAACTGGTCGATCAGCATGTGATCGCGCTGGCTGCGGTGAATCCGTATGACGTGATCAGTGAAGATCGACATACGGTGAAACCGTGGTTTCAGGGCAAGCTGCCGTTCGCATTCAATCTGCCGGAAGTCGCGGGGACGCCGTATAAGCTATTGGGCGGCAAGCTGGTGTATGCCGGACACGCCCCCGGCGCTGAACTGGTCTATCAGGCCGGACAGCACAAAGTCTCAATCTTCGTGTTGCAGCAGGAAGGCGGCTCACGACTTGGGCCTCCCCGATCTAGCTTTACCGTCAAGACGTGGACAGAAGGCAGCCTGCGGTTTTACCTGATTACCGATGCGAATGAGGCCGAAGCCGGCAAGCTGGTGACGATGTTCCAGGAAGCGAACCGCTCCTGACGTTTATTGTTTGCCTGAACCGCGCTGATGAGCCAGCCGCAGCAGGAACTTCACAGCATTATTCTGTGATCGTTCCCCGACGGCGCTCCAGATAGTTTTGCAGATAGACTTCAGCCTGCCTCTGCACCACGGTGTTGCTCAACTTCACCTTCCAGTCCCGCAACCCGCGATCAAACTCCAGCCTGCCGTGCTCCACGGGAGCATGCTCCCGCTCAAACACGTAGTGCAGCACGATTGCTGTTGCGCTGTCCATGGCTACAGCAAAGCGCACGCAATCAAAACTGCGATCCTGCGGCAGCCGGGGACATCCGGTGGAGTAGCCGAGATTGCAGAAGTCGCGCAGTTCGCTCTCGGTTGGCTCAATCTCACTGGCTGCGGCGCGGCAGGTTCCACAGAATCCACTGCCCAGCGGCAGGCGCACAGGAAAGGCCCAGCCGATGGAATCGCTTTTCAGGGTCGGGAAAAAGAATGGACACGCCACGGCCCCACCATCTTAGGTCGGCTGGCTGTGGATTATGTATGATTTTTTTATGACCGAACCCACCCGCATGCAGAAGCTGGCTGCTTTCCTGGAGCAGAATCCGAATGACGCCTTTGCTCGCTACGGCCTGGCCATGGAATATTCCAACGCCGGCCAGACGGAGGCGGCGCTTGAGCATTTCCGCAAGCTGCTGGAGATGCATCCGGACTACACGAATGGTTACTTCATGGCCGCTCAGGCATTGGAGCGGATGGGGCGTACTCCGGAAGCAAAGAAGTTGTTGCAGGACGGCATTGAGGCGGCGCGGCGCACCGGCAACCGGCACGCACTTTCTGAGATGACGGGGATGCTGGACGAGATCAGCGGATAAAAAGAGGCCAAAAACAAGGACGCATCAGCAGGCAGCTCCGGCCGGAGTCAATCCCCAGTGACGAGGCTCACCGCCAATCGGCGCACCCGTTTTTAACCTTGGTTGCGATGGAAAGGAGAGTTCCGATGGCCATCGATGAGCAGGAAGATAAGACCATTTATAAGGTCGTGAGAAACGATGAGGAGCAGTATTCCATCTGGCCGGACAAACGTGAGATTCCCGCGGGATGGAAAGAAGCAGGTAAGAGTGGCACCAAAGCGGAATGTCTGGCATATATCGAGGAGGTCTGGACAGACATGAGGCCGTTGAGCCTGCGCAAGAAGATGGAAGAGGCAGCTAAGGGCACCGGGCGCTGAATCCCACAGAGTTTCCGGGCTCTCCCCGCAACTATTTTGCGGAACTTCACCCACGGAGGAGCTGGGGCGTATACAATCCGTTGTTTCTTGCAACGATGCCCGACCACTCCTCACCATCGATCAGCAAAGAGGAGTACGCTTCCATCACTCTTTTCGCCGCCGTGGTTTCTGTAGCGGCCCTCATTTTCTATTACCGCCAGAACTCGCTGCTGCTTTATGGGGACGCAGTGGCGCACATCAACATTGCGCGGCGCGTCTTCGACTCAAGAACGCCAGGGTATCTGCAACTGGGGACGGTATGGCTGCCCTTGCCGCACGTGCTCGACATTCCATTCGTTGTGAACAACTGGCTGTGGCGCACCGGCATCGGGGCGGCGATTCCGTCGATGATCTCTTTCGTAGCTGGCGCGGTCGGGATCTTTCGGCTCGTGCGCTGTCTGGCGGCGAGCTGGTGTGCGTGGCTCGCCGTTGCGATTTACGCCCTCAACCCAAACCTCATTTATATGCAGGCGACCGGAATGACAGAGTCGCTGTATTTGGCGCTGGTGGTCTGGACCGTCGTCTACTTTCTCGAGTTCGCGATTTTTAGCGACGAAGGATACTTGGATCCCGCGAGAGCTGCGCTGCAAAAGTGCGCATTGGTGCTCTCAGCGGCCATGATGACGCGGTATGACGCGTGGTTTGTGGCCGTGCTGGTGATCGGGCTGGGCATTCTGTTCATGAGCACCCAATACGGCCAGTTCCGAGTGCCGGTCGTCGCACGTGACGACCCGCGGAAGGCCATCGCGATGACATACGGCCTCACGATGAACGCGCAAAAGGCCGGAAGGCTCTTCAAGCTGCTGAGACGCTCTGCTCTCGCATTTGTGCTTCTGCCGCTGCTCACGGCGCTCCTCTGGCTGGCCTACAACTATCACGCGTACGGCAATGCGCTGGAGTTTGCCAATGGGCCGTATTCAGCGCGGGCGATCCAGGAGCACAGCCGCACGCCCACCATGCAGACCTATCCGGGCGAGCATTCAACGCGCACTGCGGCTCTGTACTTTCTCAAAGTTTCAAGGCTGACATTAGGTGACGGCGGCAGCGAAAAGTGGCTGATGGCACTCGGCTTCACTGGGCTGCTTTGCTGGATTTTCTTTGAGCGCCGATGGCTGGCCGTCCTGCTGCTGTGGACACCAGCGGTCTTTTACACTTTGTGCATCGCCTGGGGAAGCGTTCCCATCTACGTCCCGAACTGGTGGCCCTTCAGCTACTACAACGTGCGCTATGGCCTGCAAATGCTGCCTGCCGTGGCCGTCGGCTGTGGGCTGCTGGCCGCATTTCTGGGGAAGTACCTTTCAAAGAAATGGATCATTGCCGGGACGGCCACTGTGCTGGTGTGGAGCTATGCGTCGGTCTGGGGAGCGCGACCCATCGTGCTGCGCGAAGCGACTGCCAATGGCCTGACCCGGATGAAGTTTGAGCAGCGTCTGGCTTTTGAACTGAAAAAGCTGCCTCTATCATCCACGTTCATGATGGATTGCGGCGCGTATTCAGGCGCAGTGCAGGCGGCGGGGATACCGTTTCGGCGGGTGCTGCGGGAAAGCAATCCGCCTTACTGGGAAGAAGCTTTGACGCAGCCGGCTCGCGCTGCCCAATACGTGATCGCCATCAACAACGACGCGGTGGCACAGGCAATCAGGAAATACCCGCAGGATCTGGAAGCCGTTGCCGAAGTGGGCACTCCCGGCGGCCCGCAGGCCACCATCTACAAATCCACGCGACGCTAAGAGTGCTACAATCCGGGCAGCTTTCAGCGATGAACTACACTTTCCCACTCCTGCTGCAGCATGGGTCTCTGCATGATATTTTTTCGCGCATGCTCGTGCGCCTGCTGCTAGCCGCTGTACTGGGAGGGGTGATTGGGCTGGAGCGGCAGATCAAGCGGCGTCCTGCCGGGCTGCGCACGAACATGTTCATCTGTTTCGGCGCGGCAATGTTCACCATTCTCTCCGAACAACTGGCCGGCAACTTCGGCGGCGACCACACGCGTATTGCGGCGCAGATTATTCCGGGCATTGGCTTCATCGGCGCCGGAGCGATCCTCCATGAGAGGCAGGGCGTGGTCGGCCTGACCACGGCAGCAACACTGTTTGTGGTGGCCTCCATTGGGATGGCGTGCGGGGGCGGCTATTACCTTGAGGCGAGCTTCGCCACGGTGCTGATTTTCCTGGCTCTGCTGCTCCTGGGCTGGGTGGAGACGCAATTTAACCTGAAGTCGCAGCTGATGAATTACAGTGTAGTTACAGAAAGCAGCACGGAACAGGCTGTGGAGACGCTCAACTCCGTTCTGGAAGAACAGGGCAGGGAGATGCAGCGGGTAAGGCTCAGCCGCGGTAACGGCAAGCACAAAATATTCTTCAGCGTGGACGCTACCCACGCCGAGCATCGGGACCTGATGGCGCGGCTGCGCCAGTCGCCCGTATTACAGAACTTTGACGCAACACCAGACCGCCAGAATGAGTAAGGCATGAAGATCCCATTTACGAAGGCGTCGGCGTGCGGTAATGACTTTCTCATCATTGATGGGGCCCAGGCCACGGAAGATATCGGAAATCTGAGTCGGAAACTCTGCGATCGCCACAACGGCGTCGGCGCCGACGGCGTGGAATGGCTGTACCAGGATGGCGGCGACCCGCGAATCCGGCTCATTAACGCAGACGGTAGTGAGGCGGAGATTTCCGGCAACGGCACCCGCTGCGTGGCGGCATATCTGGCTGCCCAGGGGCGCACCGGAAAGATGCGCATTGTGACTGGCGCGGGGCCAAAAGATTGCGAACTCCTCTCGCATACCGGAAACACATTTGAATTCGAAGCTGATATGGGCAAGCCCGAGTTCGGCGAGCCCTTCTCGGTGCGGCTGAAGTCCAGCGTAGTGGAAGGGATGCCGGTTTCCATGGGCAATCCGCATTTTGTGGTGCTGGTGCGTCACTTTCCCACGGCATGGCAACAGCAGGCGGCGGAAGTGCAGATGCAGCGCACATTCAAGGAAGGTGTCAACGTGGAATATGTGCGCCTGAACGGCGCCAATACGGTGGAAATCAGGCTGTTTGAGCGCGGTGTGGGAGAGACACAATCGTCAGGCACGGGATCCTGTGCTTGTGCGGTGGCGGTGATTGCCGCTCGCAAGGCGGGCTCTCCGGTGACAGTGCAGGCCCCGGGCGGAACGCAGGTGGTGCGCTGGAACGGTGAGAACGTGTTTCTGCGTGGCCCGGCGCAACTGATCTGTGATGGAGAGTTTTTTGTCTGAGCCGGTCTTGAAGCCCCCAGCCCTGCGGGGCGGAGACAAAGTAGGTGTCCTGGCTCCCGCCAGCAGCTTCAGCCGGCAGGGATTCGACGCGGGTTGCGAACGGCTGAGAACTCTCGGTTACATTCCCATTTACTCTCCTGACATTTTTGACCGCGATCTGTATTTCGCCGGCAGCGCGGAGCGGCGGACACATGAACTGGAAGAATTTCTTATCCGCGATGATATCCGAGGGCTGGTGTGCGTGCGCGGCGGTTACGGCAGCAACTACCTTCTCGAGAAGATTCACTTCGACCTTTTTCAGCGGCATCCGAAAATTCTTCTCGGATGCAGCGACATCACCTCTCTTCTCACGGCGATTCATGATCGCACCGGCCTGGTGACATTCCACGGGCCCATGTTGGCCAAAGATATTG
>JBAIYI010000142.1:0-6861 GCA_037915955.1 Terriglobales bacterium | reverse complement strand
GGCTGCCGGTGGATTCCTGCGCAACCTGCTGGAGCTGTTGAATCAGAGAGCGCAGCTGGTCGCGCGACTGATAGTTGCGGCGATACAGCACAATGCCCGCGGGCTTCAGCCGCCGCAGTGAAGATTCTGATTCGGCATCGAGCATCGGTCCGGGAATGCCGACAACAAGGTTCTGGCCCAGATCAGCCAGGAGTGAATCCGCCGGAGATGTTGCAGGCGCGGACTGCGCGCGGAGGAGACAGGCGCACAGCAGAATCGCTGCGAGAGGAGCCAGCCGCACCCGCATTATTGGACAGCGCAACTGGCAGGCTCACCGGCCTTCAGGCAACTGCTCTCACCCAGAAAGGCCTTGTAGTAATGGTCAAAGTTGAGGCCGATTTCCGGCTGGAGATAGTTGCCACGCGAGTCATGAAGAATGAAGTTGAGCGCCTGGATTTGCAGCACGCCGCTATGCCCCGCCGGCTTATAGAGAATGTGCAGACGAAGATGGCCGGCTGCGAGATCTTTGATGGAGGGGCAGTACGCCAGTTCCTCTTCTTCCGATTCATCGTCGGCGGAATTGGGCTTGGACTTTGCCTCTTTTGAAGCAGGCTTCTGCACTTTCCTGCAATAGTCCAAAGGCAGCTCGCTCAGGCGGATGGGCTCTTCCAGTTTGTACCAGAGAACCTCATTCTCGCGGCGGGAAAGCGCGAGGGGCGACTCGCCGATTTTCTTCAGGTAGATGCCGGGCCCGCAGGCACAAACGGCATCCGGAATCAGCCACTGTTGCAGCAGACTCCGCGGCGCCGGCGAACGGTCCAGGTGGTCGCCATCATCTTCGGCTTCATAATCAATACCCATTTCCACGCCGAGGCTCGCCAACAGAGCAGGATTGTTGATCTTGAGAGCAACATATTCCAGAGAAAGTCCTGAAGACGATCCGCGAATATAGAACGGTATCCCCTGATAAGAATGCGATTCCTCACTACGGAAGATGGAGTACGTGGTGGGACCATAACGCCTCTGGGCATCGATGTCACGCGGGAGAACCAGATAATGATCGCCCTGCTGGTTCATGACCCAGGGCTGCTCACGGTAGAAACCGTCATTGGGATCAGGACCTGCGTCGCCTTCGTAATAAAACGAGACGCGGAGGCGACTGTCAGTCTTCACGCTTCCCAGAAAAGCAGCGGTTGGCTGGGCGGCCACAGGCTGAAAGGCCGGCGTGGTGATGGCATGGGCAAACGTGGGTGTGGCGGTGGGGCTGGGCGAAGGTGTAGACGCCGGTGTGGCTTTTGCGACCGGTAACGGCGAAGC
This sequence comes from Terriglobales bacterium, assembly GCA_037915955.1. Lineage (GTDB taxonomy): Bacteria > Acidobacteriota > Terriglobia > Terriglobales > Acidobacteriaceae > Angelobacter. Next base: position 5,565 of record JBAIYI010000142.1, on the reverse strand, counting down.
AGGAGCTGCCTGCGAGACCTGATTCCGCTTGAAAAGCCAGAACCCAGTGCTGGCGAGGACAATCAGGATGGCGACCAGGAAAACCGCACGCAGCGTGGCGGACATGCGGGGAGTATAGCAGGCGACCCGGTTCGGGGAGTCGCAGCCGAGGGCGGATGCGCTCCACGGATCTACAAAGCAATACACGGTGATCGAGGCTGGCGCCGAGCCACTCTATTTCGTAACTGTGATCTTGATCCGGTTTGAAATGATTGGGCCCCGCTCACTCGTCCAAAGCGGTACGTTTGGAAGATGGAGATGTTTGTCAGCCCAATCCTGCCAGACCGTACTGAGATAGCTCACCTCCACCTCATATGTTCCCTCTACGTTAACGTACTGCTTGACGGGATCGCAGCCGAGGGCGGCTGCGATCATGATTTGTCAGGGCTCGCAGTTCCGTCGGCTCACGCGAAGCTGCAGCGGAGCCGATTCCTCACCCGCTCTCCTCATTCCGCGATGCGGAACTCGGCTCGGGGATTCGGAATGGGTCCTTCAGAGGGGGAGTGGCTCTGGCTGCATTGGAAGCGTGGGTAAGGATGCTTGTCGCAGCCGAGAGCGGCTGCGTTCCATTTTTCTTTTGACCTGCGGAGATGAAAAGTGCCTCTCCCCCGGAATACTATGTCTGGGTCTCAGTGAGGTGGCGCGTGAGCTTCCCGAGCTTTGCCAGGCTTGAACTTTTGCTGCAGGACCTGCGCTACAGTGCGCGCATGCTGCGCCGCAATCCAGGATTTGCCGCAGTGACCATTGCCACTCTTGCCCTGGGAATCGGGATGACCACGGCTATGTTCAGCGTGGTGAATGGCGTTTTGCTCAAGCCGTTGCCGTACCCGGCAGCCGACCGGCTGATATGGATTGCACCTCGCGCTCCATGGTATGAAAATACGGTCTCCCGGAGCGATTACCAGCTGTGGCGGAGCCATGCGCACTCTTTCGAATCTTTCGCCGCTTACAGCAATGAGGAACGCGCTCTGGTGTATCAGGGACAACCCACCACACTGCAGCTTGCCTTCATCACGGGTGATTTCTGGAGCATCGCCGGGGCCAGACCTGCGCTGGGCCGGCTGTTCACGGAGCATGAGCGCGATCAGCTGGTGCTCTCATGGCCACTCTTCCAGCAACGCTTCGGCGCCGACCCGGCGGTGATTGGAAAGTCGCTGACCATCGATGGCCGCGCCTTTACGATTGCAGGCGTCCTGCCCGCGAGCTTCCGGTTCGTCTTTCCGCCGGACATGTATCCGGGCGATCCCATACCGGAGATAGACGCCTACATTCCCATTCCCGATGGTCATGAGGCTCCCGGAGATCCCATCCGGCAGACCGCCGAAACCGGTCCGGTGCCAACCTGGGTGCGCGTGGTGGGCCGGCTGAAACCGGACGTTTCATTTGCCAGCGCGCGGGCGGAGATGCAGGTGATCTTTGACCGCGTGCGGCGTATCCCCGGAGTGTTTGGCCGGTGGCCGGAAGAGAAAATGCTTTTTGTTCCGCTGGCGGAAAGAGTCGCAGGACAGCAGCGCACGGCGGTGCTCATGCTCTTTGGCGCCGTGGGATTTGTGCTGCTGATTGCCGGAGCGAATTTCGCCAACCTGCTGATGGCGCGAGCGTCGACGCGGGAAAGGGAAATTGCGGTGCGGTCGGCGCTGGGCGCAAGCCGCGGCCGTTTGATCCGGCACTTTCTGGTGGAGAGCGTCTGGCTGGCCTTGCTGGGGGGCGCGGCGGGACTGGTGCTGGCGCGGTGGGCAGTCAGCGTGGCGATACGAATTGGAGCACATGCTGTGCCAAGGCTGGCAGACGTGAGGATCGACACGCGAGTCCTGCTGTTCACCGTGGTTATATCGGCGGCGACCGGAATTGTGTTTGGACTTGCGCCCCTGCTCGGCCTGCGAGGTAACCAAGCCGGCGAGACGCTGAAAAGCGAGGGAGCAACAGCTTCAGCCAACGCACGCCAGGTGCGGTTTCGCCGATGGCTGGTGACCATGGAATTTGCGCTGGCGATTGTGCTGCTGAGCGGGGCTGCGCTGCTGCTGAAGAGCTTCTGGCGGATGAATGAGTTTCCTCCTGGCTTTGAACCGAACAAGCTGCTGGTGACGAACGTATCGCTGGGCAGCCCAAAGTACTTCAGGCATTGGCCGCAGCAGAGCGCTTACATCCGGGAGCTGGTCACGCGTGCCGGCCGCCTTCCCGGAGTTGAGGCCGTAGGGATCCACTGCGGCACGCTGCATCAGGGACTGGAGAGGGTGGGAGATGTGGCGCACGAGAAAGAAAAAGACGCGTTCGCGGTCCGCTATGTCTCGACTGGGTTCTTCCATGCGGTCCGCGCTCCTCTGATGGCGGGCCGCTGGCCCAAAGATGAAGAGTGGCGCGAGCTCAAGGACCTGGTGCTGGTGAACCAGACATTTGCGCGAACTTACGGCGGCAAAGGCGACATTGTGGGCAGGCACATCCGCGGAGGGGTGGTGGATGCGACGGTGGTTGGAGTGGTGGCGGACTTCAAGGACTTTCAGCTCGACGCTGCACCCGAGCCGCAAGTGTACATGGCGTATCCGCTGGCTCCGGGGATGCTAAACCTGAGAGTCTTCGTACGCACGGAGAGCCCAAAGCTGCTGCAGGCCGCGCTGCCGCAGCTCACGTCAGGGATTGATCCCGATGTGCCCGTTCAAGTGGCCACGCTTGCGGACACGCTTTCAGAAAGCATTACCATGCGACGCTTCAATATGTACCTGTTTGAAGTGTTTGCCGGGTCGGCGCTGCTGCTGGCGGTCGTTGGAATCTACGGCGTGGTGGCGTACCTGGTGAAGCAGCGCACGCGAGAGATTGGCATACGCATGGCTCTGGGCGCGCAGCGCGAAGGGATTGTGGGCATGATGGTGTGGCAGGGGATGAGAATCTCGCTTACAGGAACTGTTTTGGGCGTGATCGCCGCCGCGGCGTTGTCGCGGTGGATGGCCAGCCTTTTGTACGAGACCAGTGCGACCGATCTTGTGACCTTTATTGCGGTGAGCGCGTTGCTCGCGGTTGCGGCAGTGCTGGCATGCTCGCAGCCGGCACTTCGCGCGGCGAAGACCGATCCGATGGTGGCGCTGAGGCACGAATAGCCGGTTATGAAGTCGCAGCTGAGGGTGGCTGCGATCCACAATTCTATAGCTCGCTTCGTGAGCTTTTCGGATCAGCCTTCGGACCCCGCTTCCTCTTCTTCCATTTGTTCCCAAGTCCATTGATCGGATAGTTTGTCGCGCACGGCGGCCATGCCCACGGGCAGCCCAGCGAGGAATTTGATCGAAGGATCGCGCTCGACGATGCAGTGGAAGCAACTGACCTTGCAGCCGTCGGCGCTTGGATCGTCGACCGGGCCGATGAACTGCCAGGAGCCATCGAAGTCGTGGACTACACGCACGATTGGCTTGCCGTCTTCGAGCACGCAGCGGCTAAGAAAAGTCTCCGTGTGAGGATCGCACTCAAAGGGCCATTCTTCGGCGCCAAGTTGGGAGTCCGCAGCCCAGTGCATCATGCGCGCGGGCAGAAGCTGGTCTTCATAGAGCAACGGCTGGTCGGCGTAGCCGTACTCCGGCTGCCAAGGGAACACTCCGTTCTTGTCCGGCCAGAACGCCTGCACGCAGGGAAAATTATCGGTTTCGTCAGGTGTGCGGTAAAACCATCGAGCCCATCCAAGCAAGTCGTGATACCACTTCTTCTGCACTGAACGGCTCCAGCAGGTGTAGTCGGTCAGGACCCAGTCATGTTCTGCATCGGCAGTGAAGGGGTTCCCCTTTTTGACGTTCTCGCCAATCCAGTTGAGGATGCGGTGCCGGCTGTCCGGCTTGAGGCCGAAGATGATGACCTCAGGGTGGCGAAAATTTTCGAACAGGCCAACGGTATAAGACCAGCTGGCCCGGCCGGGCTCGTCTTTGATCGTCATGACGATCCAACCATGCTTTTCCACGCCGGCGACGAAGTCGCGTTCTTCATCGTCTAACGTAAGCTCTCGGAAGCGGGGGAACATGGGTAAAGATTTTAGTAGAACGATAGCCGGGCAGAGCCGAAGAATAGTTGCGCAAGAGCTACGGTTATCGTCGGCTCACGTGAAGCTGCAGCGGAGCCGGTTCCTCACCGCCTCGCCTCAGCAAAGCCTCGGCTCGGGGATTCGGAATGGATCCTTCAGAGGGGAAATGGGTTGTCAGGAATGACAGCATGGAAACCACAACGTAACCGAGGCGGCTATGCTCTAAGGGCACTTTGGAGATACCGTGCCGGGTGAATGGCCTATCGGCACTTTGTGAAGGATGCCTTATTCTGAGCTGAATGTCGAAGTCACGATTGCAGGTACTTTTACTTCTTCTCACGGTGGCATGCACCGGTCCAGCTCAAGATATTGCCCGTCATGCGGCCACGCCGATCACTGCTGCGACGATTCTGGAAAAGAACCTCATCGCAACGGGAGGCCGGGAGGCGCACCAGCGCCTGCAGAGCATGGTTTTGCGAGGTGACATTGGCTCTTACGGGCTCGGCTCGTTCACTTTTTCTTATCGAGCGCCTTCCGACGACGTCCTGAAAGTGCAGGCACGCATGTTCGGAACGTTTTGGCGAGGCCGCCACGAAGGCCGGCTGTTCGGTAGGGGCACGCTGGAGCGCCCTGACCGGATCAAAATGGAGCGGCTTGGAGTGATACCGGGCGGCGAAGAGAGCTCGGCCGGGGATCCACTGAGTATCCGGGTCATGGAACAAGACCTCCGCAGCCTGATCGACTGGGACTGCGAGCGTGATTACGAGAAGGTGGAAGTAATCGGTCGCGCTCAGGTCAACAAGCGATGGGCTCTCGGGGTGCGCTTTACTCCGCCTGAGGGAGATCCCGTGATGCGATTCTATGACGCTGAGACATTCCTGCTGGTCCGCGTGGACCAGGTGGAGCGCTTTCGCCGGACGAAAGAGGGGCCGGAAAGCGCGCGCATCGTGCAGAGCTACTTCAGCGACTACAGGGAGATCGACGGACTCAGACTACCGCGCGCTGTAAGAATCAGCAGGCCCCAAGCGGAGTTTGAATTGAAGATCGCGAAATTTGAACCGAATGTGAACGTGGACGACTCAGTGTTCCAGTAGCGGGAAGCTGGTTCATGGGCCAATCACCAATCTGCGCAGAGCAACCCTCCTGTTCTACGTGGGTATTTTCTCGTTCTCATGGGGAGTCGGAATAACATGTCGCAGCCGAGGGCGGCTGCGCTCCAACATCCGAATAGCAATTGCAGAAGGGAGGCTGACGCCAAGCCTTGAGACGCGGCACCACGCCTGGTCGATGAACCAGATCGATGGTCGCACAGCGGAACGGCCCGAAAAGCAAATTCCTACGGCGTAAAGGGTTTCCCAACTCCCAAGCTCACAGCCTCCTTAACGAAGTAGCCAAGCAACTGGATTTCGATCGGCCCGGTACTGAAGGTCGTATTCCGCCCAACCAAACCCTTGCTTCCTGGAGAAGGCACCTTGGGATCTGGAATAACCAGACCGGCTGTAAGCGGAAGGTGAGCGCCGTGGCCATCA
>JBAIYI010000851.1:0-12373 GCA_037915955.1 Terriglobales bacterium | reverse complement strand
CAAAATTTGCGTAATGTCGACCTGGGATATAGCAGGGAGCAACTGCTTCTCATTTCCACCGATCCGCGCTCTGCCGGGTTCAATCCCGCCGAGATCAGCAATTTCGGGAACGAAATGGCGACCCAGTTTGCCGGCCTGCCCGGAGTCAATGCCGTCACCTATTCGAAAAATGGATTGTTCAGCGGCAGTGAATCGGGAGAGACATTGCGAATTCCCGGATTCACACCAAGGGTCGAGGGCGACTTGAATGCTGCCGCTGATGAAATTGGGCCGAACTACTTCAAGGCGATTGGTATCCCCATGCTGCTGGGGCGGGATATCGGACCGCAGGATACGGCAACATCGCCGAAGGTTGCTGTGATCAACGAGTCCATGGCAAAGTTTTATTTCGGTAAAGAGAATCCGATCGGAAGAAAATTTGCCGTTGATGATGAGCCGCACCGGAACCAGTTGATCGAGATTGTCGGCGTGGCGCGCGATGCGCGCGATCACACGCTACGCGAAGAAGTGGCCCGGCGCTTTTATATTCCTTTTGCGCAGTCGGATCTTGCCACCCCGGTTGTCAATTTTGAAGTACGGCTGAACGGGGACACGGGCGGGATCGTAGACTCCGCCCGCAAGCTTGTAAAGGCATACAACGCCGGCATACTTTTCGAGAATGTCCGTACGCTCGACAATTTGCTGGATCGAGCCATGTCGAGCCAGATTCTGATTGCGCGGCTCTCCAGCTTCTTTGCCGCCGTTGCCCTGGTTCTGGTCTGCATCGGACTCTACGGCCTGCTTTCCTACTCGGTTTCGGCGAGAACGCGCGAGATTGGCGTCCGCGTAGCCCTGGGCGCAACCCGCTCTGACGTGTTGTGGATGATTCTGCAGCAGGCGTTCAAACTACTCCTCTTTGGCGTGGGTGTGGGACTGCCGCTTTCGTTGTTGGCGGCGCGCTTTCTCGGTTCAATGCTTTTCGGTACAAAACCGACCGACCCCGTTTCGATGGCAACCGTGATTCTTATCCTCGGCTCGGTGGCTACTCTGGCCGGGCTGATTCCGGCCCGCCGGGCTACGAAAGTAGATCCCATGATTGCTCTGCGCTATGAATGAGACAATACTGTAGGCAGTCTCAATCTGCTAATTTGAACCGGTACGCGTAAAAGGGAACCATGATTCAGCTTCGAAACATCGAAAAAACCGTGAAGAGCCCGGCCGGAACCATGTGGCTGCTGCGCCGGATCAATTTGAACATCAAAGAGGGCGAGTTCGTTACTGTCATGGGGCCTTCGGGCGCGGGGAAGACCACTCTGCTCAGCATTGTGGGCATGCTGGATGACAGCTGGGCCGGTGAGTACGTCTTCAATGAGAACGTGGTTCACAAACTCGATCGCAAGAAGCGCGCCGAGCTTAACCGGAAATATATTGGGTTTGTATTCCAGAGCTACCACCTGCTGGACAACCTGACGGTACAGGAAAATATCGACGTGCCGCTGTCCTATCGCGACATTCCGCGCGCACAGCGGGCCTCCATGGTGGCGGACATCCTCGATCGTTTCCAGATCGTAGGGAAAAAAGATCTCTTCCCCAACCAGCTCTCCGGCGGACAGCAGCAACTGGTGGGCGTGGCGCGCGCCGTGGCGGGCAATCCCAAGGTGATCCTGGCCGATGAGCCTACCGGAAATCTGCACTCTGCTCAGGCCAGGGAGATCATGGAGTTGTTCAAACGTCTCAACGAGCAGGGAACCACCATTATTCAGGTGACCCACTCAGAAGCCAATGCTGCTTTTGGAAACCGGGTGATCCAGTTGAAGGACGGCTGGGTTGTGGAAGACACCGCTGCCGCTCATGACAGTGCCACGGCGGAAGTGCGCGTTTAGATCAGGCAAATTTTGAGGAGAGAAGTTGCCAACCCGGACTGAAGACATCGAGAGCTCTACAACTGCACCCACGCAGCGCGCCGAACAAACCCGAGTCCTGATCGCCGATGACCAGGCTGACGTCCGTGAAGCTCTGCGCCTCCTGCTCAAAGCTGAAGGCTACGCCACAGAGACAGTCAGCAGCCCGGCGGCAGCAGCGGAAGCCGTACAGAGCGGCGAATTCGACGTGATGCTGATGGACCTCAACTATCAGCGGGACACTACATCTGGGCAGGAAGGAATTGAGCTGCTCTCGCGCATCCAGGCCATTGACAGCCGCTTGCCTATCGTAGTCATGACCGCATGGGGCAGCGTGGAACTTGCCGTGGAAGCCATGCGCCGCGGCGCGCGCGACTTCATCCAGAAGCCCTGGGATAATCCGCGTCTGCTGAGCATTGTTCGGACACAGGTTGATCTGTACCGGACCATGCGGCGCGCCGAGCGGCTGGAAGCAGAAAACAGCCTGCTTCGAGCGCAGAATCGTCCCACTTTTATCGCTGAATCGAAAAGTATGCAGCCGCTGCTTACATTGATCAGCCGTATCGGGCCCAGTGATGCCAACGTGCTGATCACCGGCGAGCATGGGACAGGCAAGGAAGTGGTTGCGCAGACGCTGCATGCCTTATCGTCGCGCAGCGGCCGCCCCATGATTACCGTCAACACTGGCGGCCTTCCGGAAGGAACCTTTGAAAGCGAACTGTTCGGACATGTGAAAGGCGCATTCACTGACGCGCGCGCGGACCGTGTCGGCCGCTTTGAACTGGCGGACAAAGGTACGCTCTTCCTGGATGAGATTGCCAACGTTCCTTTAAAGCAGCAGGCCAAACTGCTGCGCGTGCTGGAAACCGGCGAGATGGAGCGCGTCGGCTCTTCCAAGACCCATCGCGTTGATGTGCGTGTGGTCTCCGCCACCAATGCCGATCTCAAGCTGGAAAGCTCTGAAGGACGCTTCCGGCCTGATCTGTTGTTCCGCCTGAACACGGTTGAGCTGCACATTCCTCCGCTGCGCGAGCGCAAGGAAGATATTCCGCTGCTGGCCGCCCACTTCCTGCGGCAGTATGCCCAGCGGTACCGCAAGACCGTGAAGGGTTTTGAGCCGGCGGCGATGCAGAAGATGCTCGACCATCCCTGGCCGGGTAACGTGCGCGAACTTGACCACTCCGTGGAGCGTGCGGTGCTGATCAGTACCACTGACCAGATTCAGCCCGCGGATCTGGGATTAGAGAGCGAACGCGCGGCCGCGGCGCGCATTGAGGACATGGGACTGGAAGAGGTGGAAGCTCTGTTGATCAAGAAAGCCCTGTCACGGCACTCCGGTAATATCAGCCATGCGGCCGAGGCGCTGGGATTGAGCCGCAGCGCTCTCTACCGTCGCATGCAAAAGTATGGCCTCTGATCTGTTCTACCAATCCGCGCAGGAGACCCTCCCGGAAAAGCGGTCCAGACTCAGATTTGATTCCCGCATCACGCTGGTTGCTTTGTTCATCAGCATGCCCGGTGTCCTGGTGGCCGAGCTGCTGCTCTGGTACAGCGACCACACCCCTGAATTCAAGTGGACCATCACGCTTTTTATCGCGATTGCCTGGATGATTGGCACCTCGGTGCTGCACGGGCTGGTGATCCGGCCGCTCCAGACACTCTCCAACATGGTGGCGGCGATTCGCGAAGATGATTTTTCCTTTCGTTTGCGCGGCGGCGGCAGGGAAGATTCGCTGGCCGACCTGATCTACGAGATCAACGCCCTGGCCACGCGTCTCCAGGTTCAAAAGGTAAGCGCGCTGGAAGCAACTGCGTTGCTGAAAAAAGTGCTGATGGAGATAGACGTAGCGGTCTTCACCTTCGATCAGCAGCAGAGATTAACGATTGTGAACCGTGCCGGCGAACAGCTCATGGGCCGCATCAGTCCGCGCATGCTGGGCCTCACGGCAGAAGAGCTGGGCCTGAACGAGTTCCTGCATGCGACCGGACCGCAGACCCTGCAGATGACCTTTCCCGGCAAGCACGGCCGGTGGGCGATCAGCCATACCACGTTTCGTGAAAATGGCGTACCGCACCAGCTCCTGATCATCTCTGACCTGAGCCGCGCACTCCGCGAAGAAGAGCGGCAGGCATGGCAAAGGCTGATCCGTGTGCTTGGGCACGAACTGAACAACTCTCTTGCGCCCATCAAGTCCATCGCCGGCACGCTCGCTGGGCTCACGTCGCGCGCCGCCCTGCCACCGGACACAAGCCAGGACATGCAGCAGGGGCTCCGCGTGATCGAGAATCGAGTCGAGTCGCTGAACCGCTTTATGCAGGCCTACACGCAACTGGCGCGCATGCCTGCCCCAACGCTCAGCCACATCGAAGTCGGCCCGCTGGTGCAGCGGGTGGCCTCGCTGGAACGTCGGCTCGACATAAAGGTGCAGGAAGGGCCGGCAGTCTCCATTGATGCCGACTCCGACCAGCTCGAACAGCTCTTGATCAACCTGATCCGTAATGCGGTGGATGCATCGCTCGATCCCACGCTGAAGCATGCCGGCAATGTCGAGGTGGGCTGGCGCGCCAACGCCCGTAGTGTGGAGATCTTTATTCGCGATGAAGGCCCCGGACTACTGAATAGCGACAATCTTTTTGTTCCGTTCTTCACCACCAAGCATGGCGGTAGCGGCATCGGACTCATTCTTAGCCGGCAGATCGCGGAAGCTCACGGAGGCGTGCTCCAACTTACGAACCGGCGCGACCGCTCGGGATGTGAGGCTATCGTAGGTTTGCCTGCTACGTACCGCGTCACCAGTGCCTGAGCGGCTGGTTTTATTTCGGGTCTGTGCAGCAACGCGCTATGATGTTGTTTCGCATGGAACAAGACCTGCAAATACTTAAAGACGACATGGTGGCCTTTATTGAAGGGCATGGGCTGCGCCGGTTCAACGCTCACATTAACGATGATGTGCCCAGCGTTCCCTGGGACGTGGACGAAGATCATCCCGACGCCTGGAAGGATTTCGTGGAACTTGCCAAAGCTTCCGGAGCCGCTTTCGTCACCATGAATTTCGGCGCTCTCGACAAGGAAGATGTTGACCTGCTGGCCGACCGGCTGCAGGAAATAGAATACCTGAACGATGAGGACCTGGAAGAGGCTCGGTGGCTGCGGAACTTCGTCGGCAAGGTCGGCTACATCCAGCTTGGCTTTCCCAGCCAGGGAATCATCTTCCTCTATGAAGTTTCCACTGAATGGTATGAGACCTACCAGAGGCTGGAAAACGCCGCCGATGATTACGACGGAATCATGATCGACGACAGCGATCCGGAAGAAGACTAACCCCCGCCCATGCGCTGGAAGTACCTGGAGCCCGAAGCCTCGACCATACAATTACTGCATCGCGAAGCTGGGCTTTCACCCATCGTCGCTCGCCTGCTCGCGTTGCGTGGAATCAAATCTGCCGCTGAGGCCACATCTTTCCTTTCTCCATCACTTGCGCAGCTCCACTCGCCCTACCTGATGAAGGGCATGGCAGAAGCTGTGGAGAGGATATTCCGCGCGATCGCCAATCGCGAAGAAACTCTGATTTACGGCGATTACGACGTGGATGGCACCACCGCGGTAGTGATCCTGAAGACCGCCATCGAACTTTGTGGCGGAACCGCAGACTTCCATGTGCCACACCGGATTAAAGAAGGCTACGGCATTAAGGACGACGTAATTGAGCGCGCTGCCGCCGGCGGAGTGAAGCTCGTAATCAGCGTGGATACCGGCATCCGTGCTTTTCAGGCCGCTCAGACAGCAAAACGCGTGGGTTTGGACCTGATCGTGACCGACCATCACCTGCCTGAGGCGCATGAGGGCGTGCCGGAAGCGCTGGCAGTTCTCAATCCCAACCAGCAGGGCTGCGACTATCCCTGCAAGGCGCTCTGTGGCGCAGGAGTGGCATTCAAAATCGCCCAGGCGCTTTTCGCCAGGCAAAAGGACGAAGCAGACCAGAAGAAGCTCCTTCCTTCCTTCCTGAAGATGGTGGCCATGGCGACGATTGCTGATGCCGTACCGCTGGTGGACGAGAATCGTGTGATGGCTCGTTTGGGACTGGAAGGGCTACGTCGACCCGTGAATGGCGGACTTAAAGCGTTAATGGAAGTCTCAGGCCTGGCAGGGCTGGGCCGTGGGCTTGCTGCCGGGGATGTGGGATTCAGGCTGGGACCGCGAATCAATGCCGCGGGAAGAATGGACGTGGCCAGAGACGTGATCGAGTTGTTCACCAGCAAAGATCAGGAGCGCTGCCGCGAGATCGCCAACAAGCTGGACCAGTTGAATGCGGAACGCCAGGCCGAAGAAGCCAGAATCGTCCAGGAGATCGAGAAGGAGCTTGCTGCCACTCCTGATCTGACCGGACGCTTCTGTATGGTCTTCGACGGCGAGGGTTGGCATCGTGGTGTGGTGGGCATCGTCGCCTCGCGTGTTGTCGAAAAGACGGGACGCCCGGCGCTGGTGATTGCGCGGGAAGGCGATGAGGCGCACGGATCAGGCCGGTCGATTTCAGCGCTGCACCTGCTTGATGCTCTGGAATCCTGCCGCGAGCTGTTCACCCGTTTCGGCGGCCACGCTCATGCCGTGGGTTTCGCGCTGCCAAGCCCTGCCGTAGCAGAGTTAAAGCATCGCTTGAATGTTTATGTGCAGTCAAAGGTCACCGAGCAGGACCTGATTCCTGAGTTGAAAGTGGATGCTGAGATCCCGCTGCGATCTGTTACCCCGGAACTGCTGAACATGCTGGCCGGACTTGAGCCTTTCGGCCAGGGGAATCCGGAGCCAGTGTTCTGCTCCAGCGGAGTGAATCTGCTCATCCCGCCCCGCGTAATTAAAGAGAAGCACGTCAAGCTACGGATTAACCAGTCAGAAAACGGGCGCAACAGCTTCAGCTATGAAGCCATGGGCTGGCGGATGGCGGAGCGTGCTCAGCAGGAGGCGCTCAGCCCCGGCGACAAGCTGGATGTGGCTTTCAAAGTTGGCATGAACTTCCATCCGGAGTTCGGAGGCTTGGAACTCACGCTGGAAGACTACAGACGGGCGAGCTCGTCCACAAAATCCGTTTACAGTCAGGCTGCGCCCCCGGTATAGTCGCACGCATATGGACCCGACTGTTGTGTTCTGTACTCAATGCGGCGCTCAGTCGCCCGCGGGTGCGGGTTTCTGTCAAAAATGCGGCGCTCGCATGAGCGTGATGGCTACCAGTTCACCCGTCTCACCAGTGGCGTATGCGCCAGCACTCGCTTACGCAGCGCAGCCCTTTGCTGGCTTCTGGATACGCGTCCTCGCGACATTGATTGACGGCGTCGCCATGTCCATCGTTCTGATTCCGCTCTATCTTATCTTCGCGGCTCCCCTGATTATGCAGATCGTGCGTCAGGCAGGCAGTCCTGATCCCGAGATTTCTCCTGCGTTACTCGTTCCACTCTTCACCCTGATTCCTATTGTTTGGGTGCTGAATTGGCTCTACGAAGCGCTGCTGACCAGTTCGCGATGGCAGGGGACGCTCGGCAAGAAGCTGCTGAATCTCAGAGTCACGGACCTGGCAGGCAATCCGGTCTCATTTGGCCGGGCCACAGCGCGTTATTTCGGCAAGATCCGTTCCGGAATGGCAATGAACATCGGCTTCATCATGGTTGCGTTTACCGAGCGCAAGCAGGGGCTCCATGACCTCCTGGCCAGCACCCAGGTGCTGCGTTATTGATGGTGGCGTGAAAGCGCGATAGCGGCTGGCGGCAGCGGGGTATCATGGAAACAGATGCCTCTTGATCCCAGGATTCTCCGGAAGCTCTTTGCCGCGGGCGCGGTGCTCGCCATTCTGGTGGCGGCTTTCTTCTACCTGCGCGGGATCATCAAGACAAAACACGTCACGGAAAAGCTCCCTGAAAACATTCCAGCCAACGTGGAACGCAGCGGCCAGGGCTTCACCTTCAGCCAGTCGCAGGGGGGCAAAACGCTCTTCACGGTCCATGCCGCCAATTTCCAGCAATACAAAGACAGCGGCAACGCCGAACTGCATGACGTAAGCATCACCGTATATGGCCGGGAAGAGAATCGCTCAGATAATATCTACGGCTCCTCATTCCGCTATGACCAGAAATCGGGCGATATCTCAGCTGATGGCGAGGTCCATATCGATCTGGACGCCAGCACCGCCGCCGCTGGCTCGCCGGCCAAAGGCGGCGCGACCTCCGCACAGGAAACGCGCACGCTGATTCACGTGAAGACCAGCGGGCTTACCTTCAATCGCAATACTGGAATCGCCAAGACGAAGGAGAAGATCGAGTTCCGCGTTCCGGGAGCGAATGGCTCCGCCTTGGGAGCGAATTACGACTCGCACACCAATGTGCTTTCGCTCAAGTCCAGCGTTCGGCTGGTGAGTACGGAGAAACAGAAGGCGACCATCGAAGGCCAGAGCGCCACAGTCAGCAAGGATCCGCGGAGAATTGTGCTGGACCATGCGCGCATTCAGCAGCAGCCGCGCACCATGACGGCTGAGAAGATGACGGTACTGTTGCGCGAAGATAATACCGTGGAGCGTATTGTGGGCGCCGGACAAGTGCAGGCTGTGGGCGAGGGAAGTAAGCCTTTCGAGGTGTCGGCACCGGCAGGAGAAATCCTGATGGGCGCCGCCAATCAGCCGCAGCTAGCAACCCTTTCGGGAGGGGTGAATTTCAAGACGCAAGGCGAGTCACCTTCAGAGGGGAAAGCCGAGCGTGTTGAGCTAAACTTCGCGTCGAAGGGACACATCAGCAAAACACGCCTTTCCGGCGGTGTGGAGCTGACTCAGGGGCCGGCGGGAAAAACGCAAACGCTGAAGGCGACCACCCTGGATTTATTTTTGTCTGGCGGCAAGCGGCTGGACCACGCTGTCACCTCGGATGGCCCGGCGCAAATGGTGATGGAGCAAGCTACTCCGCAAAGATCGAGCACCACCATCAGCGCGGGGCAGTTCACCGCAAAATTTAATGCCCGGAACCGGCTGAGCTCGGTCTACGGCAGCCCAGACGCCCAGATTGTCAGCACGTCGGCGGGCCAACCTGACCGCACGGCGCGCGGGCGCGAGTTGGATGCGCAGTTCAACAGCAAGGGTGAGATCTCGTCGGCTGACCTGAACGGCGATTTTCATTATCAGCAGGCGCAGCAAACGGCGACGGCCGAACGCGCTCACTACAACCCTGCTGATGAAAGTTTTCTGCTCACCGGCTCTCCGCGGATTACAGACTCGGGCATGTCGCTCACGGCAGACCGCGTCGAGTTGAACCGCAAGAACGGTGGCGCGAGGGCTGATGGGAACGTGAAAACCACCTACACGGACGTGAAGGCGCAACCGGGAGGTGCAATGCTGGCCAGCGGAGAGCCCATTCATGTGACCGGCACGTCAGCCATCGCGAATCGGGGCACCGGGGTGGCGCAGTATTCGCGGGCACGGCTCTGGCAGGGGGCGAACATCGTGGAGGCCCCAAGTCTTACTTTCGATAAAAGTCGGCGAAGCCTGCAGGCACAGGGGAACCAGACCGCACGTGTGACGTCAGTCTTTGTTATGCCGCAGAAAGACGGCAAGAGCGCGCCGGTAAATGTGATCTCCAATCGCCTCACCTACGTGGATTCCGACCGTAAAGCAGTGTTCAGCGGTAATGTGGCGCTTCGTGGAGACGAGTTCACCATGAGCGCCAACACCGTGAACGTGCTGCTGGCCAGTCGCAGCGGCGCGGGTGGTAATACATCCGGAAATCAGCTGGATCGCATTGTGGCGCAAGGGGATATACAAATCCACCAGGGCGACCGAAAGGCCACTGGAAGCCAGCTCACTTACTACGGATCAGAAGAGAAATTCGTGCTTACGGGGTCGCCAGGGCGACAGCCTAGCATTTTTGATGCCGAACACGGCCAGATATCGGGCGATTCGTTGACTTTCTATACTCACGATGGTAGGGTGCTGGTAGGAAGCGGAGAAACTCCACAAATTTTGACGCCATCAAGGACCGCGGAAGCGAAGTAAATGCAAACCCTTGCCACGGAGGACATCGCAAAATCATACCGTGGACGGCGGGTGGTCAACGGCGTCAGCCTCCATATCAATCAAGCTGAGGTAGTCGGGCTGCTTGGGCCTAATGGGGCTGGGAAGACGACTTCTTTCTACATGACCGTGGGGCTGGTGCCCCCGGACAGTGGCCGCATTCTGGTCGACGGCCAGGACATTACCGACGTGCCTATGTATCTGCGGGCGCGCGAGTATGGAATCAGCTACCTTCCCCAGGAGCCCTCGGTCTTCCGGAAGCTTACGGTGGAAGAGAACATTATGGCGGTGCTGGAAGTGCAGCGCATGTCATGGCAGGACCGCCGAAACAAGCGAGACCAACTCATCGACGAACTGGGGCTGGGGCACATCCGCAACAACATGGGATATGCTCTTTCCGGAGGCGAGCGGCGCAGAGTGGAAATCGCCCGCGCCTTGTGTATCGCGCCCAAATTTATCCTGCTGGACGAGCCGTTCTCGGGCATCGACCCGATTGCCGTGCTTGACCTGCAAAAGATAATCTTTGACTTAAAGGGAAGCGGTATTGGGGTACTGATCACCGATCACAACGTGCGCGAGACTCTCTCCGTAACCGATCGCGCCTATATCATCAACGAAGGCCGGATCTTCAGGACCGGGACTCCCGAACAGCTGGGCAATGATCCTGAGGTGAAGCGTGTGTACCTGGGAGAAAGCTTCTCGTTCGTTTGACAGGGCGAGTTGCGAGAGACAAAACATCGTCGATTGCAAGCATCGATTGGGATAGGGTTAAGGTTTTTGGGTCAGTTACATGGGTACTCTTCAGTGCCTGTGATGCTGGTGCAAGAATAGGGTATTAAAAGGGACGAATGGTTTTACTCCAGAACAAACTGAATCTCAGGGTCTCGCAAAAGCAGATTCTGACGCCTGGCCTGGTGCAGATGGTCAGCGTGCTGGCCCTGAATAAGCTGGAACTCCGCGAGATGATCAACACGGAGATGGTGGAGAACCCTGTTCTGGAGGAGTTGGACTCATCGGTTCCCCTGCTGGACGAGGTCGCCGGGAAAGAAGAGGCGCGCAACCGCGAGGTCGATCAGGAGCATGAGCGCAAGGAGGCGACTACCGAGGCGCCCGCCGAGGCCGACAAAAAAGATCCCTTTGACGAAATAGATTTCGGCTCTTTTTTCCGCGACTATCTCGACCCCGGGTACCGCAGTTCGGCCGACTTGGAAGAGATTGAGCGGCCATCCTTTGAGAATTTCCTTTCCAAGCCGGGCACCCTCACGGACCACCTGATGTGGCAGCTTGGCTCCGTGAACGTAAGCAAGCAGGTTCGTGCGGCAGCGGAATTGGTCATCGGCAACCTGAACGAGGAAGGATACCTCACGGCATCAGAAGACGAGCTGCTGGGCATCGCAAACAGCGCCAACGGACAGGCGGAAGCCGCCGCAAGCCTGGCAGAAGCACTGGGCACGTCCGAAGCCGAGAATGCGAATGGCGAGGCCGGACACCTTGAGTTGGTAGTTTCCCATCAGCCTTCACCGGCGGCGGCCGCAGCGGAGCAGAACCACAAGATGACGCCGGTATTGCAATTCACCCGCGAGGACCTGCGCGAGGCGATCCGCATCATCAGTCATTTTGATCCTGTGGGCGTGGCTGCCCGCGACCTGCGTGGCTGCCTGCTGGCGCAGCTCGAATATCTGCGCAATACCAGGGAAATGGAAGGGTCTGACGATCCTGAAAACGACCAGGTTGTGGAGGACGCCTTCAATATCGTGGCCGGTCAGATTCATCTCCTGCAGAATAAGCAGTACAAGGAGATGGCCCGCGCCCTCGGGCGGCCGATGGAAGCGGTGGTGCAGGCGCACGAGTTCATCCGCAGGCTGGATCCCAAACCCGGGCTTCGTTACAACAAGACAGAAGCCAAGCTGATTGAACCGGACGTAGCTTTTGTGAAGCACGGGGATGAGTACCTGGTGTTGATGAACGATGAAGATTTACCGCAGCTGCGGGTAAGTCCCACATACCGCAAGATGCTCCACCAGAATGAAGGTGTGGAGAAAGACGTAAAGTCTTACGTAAAAGAGCGTTACAAGTCAGCAGTTCAGCTCATCAAAAATATTGAGCAGCGCCGGCAGACCATCCTGAAGGTCTGCTACGCCATCATCGGTCGCCAGAGGGAGTTCCTGGACCATGGCATCGATCTGCTCAAGCCGATGATGATCAAGGAAGTGGCGGAAGAAATCGGCGTACATCCTTCCACGGTGAGCCGTGCCGTCGCGAGCAAGTACGTGCATACATCCCAGGGCGTGTTCGAACTGCGCTACTTCTTCTCAGAAAGCGTGCAGGGCCCGGAAGGCGGCGCCACGTCATTGCTGATCCTGAAGCGCCGTGTGAAAAAGCTGATCGAGGAGGAAGATCCTGCGCATCCTCTCACAGACGAACAGATCACCAAGGTCCTGCAATCGCAGGGAA
>JBAIYI010000003.1:0-11313 GCA_037915955.1 Terriglobales bacterium | reverse complement strand
CTGAATGAAAATTTCCTCTTTTTGGCACCCTGGTTCCCTGGGTCCCCCTCGATCCGTCGCATGACTTCCTCCTCGATCACTTTCTGGCGGTGATTGTTTCGACAATCGTGGGGAAAATATGCCTTCCCGCGTTAGCTTTCAATGGAGGGTGGCTGAAGATTTCCTTAAGAACAAATGAACCCGTAAGTACCTGACCTATACGTGTTTTCCTAAGATTCGGCAATCGTTGTAACATTGCCGCCAGTGATGTAGAAGTGGGGTCCAGCTGTGGCCACCGAACCAGCCAAAATTACCGGGTCCCTGAAGCTTGGAACAGACTGCGAACTTGACCTTCGCGCTTATGAGCTTCGCCGCTCCGGCCGTCCCCTTAAGCTCGAACGAATCCCCATGGAGCTCCTCATATTGCTCGTCGAGCACCGGGGCGAGTTGGTGGTTCGCCAGCAAATCCTAGCCAGGATCTGGGGCGAAAACGTTTGCCTGGATGCTGACAACAGCATCAACGCCGCCATCCGCAAGCTGCGCCAGGCTCTGCGCGACGATCCTACGAAGCCTCGCTTTATCCAGACCGTAACTGGGAAGGGTTACCGCTTTATCGCTCCAGTGGCTGAATCGGCTGCGCCAGCAACAGCCCCGGCCGTGCAGGCCCAGTCACCCTTGGCCACACCAACTGTGGCAGAACCTCCATCCAGCGTTCCGGAGCCACTCGGGTCTGTACCTGCGGTCGCCAAACCCGTGCCGGAAGATTCCTCTAAGCCCGGGCCGCGAACGATTCCATGGGCGGTCGCTGCTGCCGTTTTCGCCTGTATCGCTGCGCTCGGATTTTGGGCGTGGTCCCGATGGCAACACAGCCCATCGCGCCCGCAGGGCCATACCGTCCTCGCCGTCCTTCCGCTCCACAACCAGACGGGCGACACTGATCAGGATTACTTCGCTGACGGTTTGACGGAAGAGCTGATCTCGCGCCTGGGCGACATCGATCCCCAAAGCTTCGGCGTCATCGCGCCAAGCTCCGTGATGGCTTACAAGGATTCCAACGCCCCTCTTGACGAGATCGCCCGCAAGCTCAAGGTCCAATATGTTCTCGAGGGGACCGTGGGGCGCGAAACGAATCGAATCAGGATCAATCTCTCCCTTGTATCGGTCGCGGACCGGGCGCATCTCTGGACCAAAAGCTACACGCCCGATGCGGGCGACCTCCTGATCACCCAGGCCGAAATCGCCGACAAAGTGGCATCTGAAATTCGCGGCCGTTTGGGTAAGACGCCCCGGCCGGGGAACCCTGTCATCCCGACAACGCTGACTCCTGATCAGCTCGCCGCCCATGATTTGTATTTAAAGGGACTTTACTTCTGGAATAAGAGAAGTGTGGGGGGATTGAAACTGGCCATCAGCTATTTTGAGCAGGCTGTCCAGAAAGATCCGAAGAACGCTCGCGCTTATGCCGGTCTCGCGGATTCCTATTCATTAATCAGCGGCTATGACAGCTCCACCCCCGTGCGCGAAACCATTCCCAAAGCACGCCAGGCGGCGCGCCATGCTCTTGAACTCGATCCCTCATTACCGGAGGTCCATACCGCCCTCGCGCTGATCGCGCAGAACTATGATTGGGACTGGCAGACCGCGGAAAGCGAGTATCGCCGCGCCATCGAACTCAATGGCAGCTATGCCACGGCCCATCACTGGTATGGCGAGATGCTTGGCTTACAGGGGCGCTTCGATGAGGGTTTTCGTGAATTTGACCGCGCCCAGGAACTCGATCCACTCTCCCTGATTATCGCCACCGATCGAGGCATGATGCTTTTTTATTCGCGCCAGTACGATCGCGCGATTGAGCAATTCCGCTCTGTCATGGATCGCGACCCGGAGTTCCCACGAGTTCACATGATCAGCGCCGTTTACGTCGAGAAGGGCCTCTATGCGGAGGCCAATGCTGATTTGGAGAAATGGAAGAGCGCTTCCGGAGCGGCGCCCTGGTGGCTTGCCACGTCCGCGTACATTTACGGCCGCGAGGGCGATAAAAGGAAATCTGCTGCGGCAATTCAGAAGCTCGTAGGCCTCAATCGCCACAACCAGCTTGATCCCGCAACATTGTTTAACGCGTATCTTGGCGAGGGCGAGAAGGAACTTGCCCTGCGATGGCTGGAGAAAGCCTACGCGGCCCACTCACCAGGCCTCACCAATATCAAGGTTAGCCCAGGCTGTGACCCGCTCCGGCAGGAGCCACGCTTCCGCGCAGTGCTGCGCGGCATGAACCTGGAATAACTGTCAATTACGCCGCTTCGCGCGTGCAATAAAACAAGCGCGCCGGCAGGATGTTCAGCGGCTCGAAATCCTGATACACCCTGGGAAAATGACTGCGCAGATAGGGCAGGACGGCCCGCGTGAACTGATAAACCAGCACCGCGCCTCCCGCATTGAGAGCTGCACGCGACTCGCGCATGATCTGGTCGCGCAATTCCTCCGGCATGGTAGTAAAGGGAATCCCGGAAATGATGTAATCCGCGCCATCCAGCTTCAGCCGTTCCAGTTCGCGCTGTACGTTTTCGGCTGATCCATGCACCACGTGCAGCCGCGGATCGGGAAACGCCCGGTTCAGGTAGCGAACAAAATCTTCATTCATTTCAAAAACCACGAGCCGTGTGTTCGGCTTCATGCGCGCCAGAATCTTGCCGGTAATCGTGCCCACTCCCGGCCCGTACTCCACGATCGTCCTCGCCCGCTCCCAGTCAACCTTCTTCAGCAGTCTCTCAACTAGAAAACGGGAACTCGGAATCAGTGAACCCAGCATCTTGGGATGCTGGAGGAAGTTTTTGGCAAACAGCAGGGTCTCTTCGGCACGGAATGGCTTACTTGACATCAGTTTTGCTCATAAAAATCGGGGGGCTGGTTTTGACAGGTACAAACCTACTCGCCACCAAGGTGAGATGTAAAGCGAAGGGAAATAGATCACCACGCGGACAAATTACTGCTGCTTTTCGCGCAGCATGCAATCGGCAACCTCCTGACTTGCCGCACAGCAGCGGCGTGATTAAGCTTCGAATTGTTGTTTGCCGCGGCAGGCCTTCCAGCTTAAAATCAGGTGGTAGTCTCTCCCTGAGCAGATTCATTGAAAAAGATACGCGCCATCTATCCGGGGTCGTTTGATCCCCTCACCAACGGCCATCTGGACCTTATTGAACGCGGCAGCAAAATTTTTGACGAGCTGATCGTGGCCATCCTGGTCAATTCGGAGAAAGAACCGCTCTTCACCGTGCCCGAACGGATGGAAATGCTCGAAGAAATGGTGCGTCGCTTCGATAACGTAAGCGTGGATACATTCCACGGCCTTTTGGTGGACTACGCTCGGCGCAAGCAGGCCAAGGCGGTCCTGCGCGGCATTCGCGCCATCAGCGACTACGAATACGAGCTCCGCATGGCGCTGCTCAACCGCAAGCTGGCGCCGGAAGTGGAAACCGTCTTCATGATGCCGGCAGAAGCCTATTCCTACATCAGCTCACGACTGGTGAAGGAAGTGTGCCAGCTCGGTGGCTCAGTGCGTGACCTGGTTCCACCATTGGTGGAAAAAAATCTGAAAGAAAAGATCAACGGTAAGGCAGCTCATCAATTGTAGTGAGGTGTTATGGCGACAATGCCCGCAGTAAAGCAGTTCAGTGATCGTGTTAACCGCATTGAAATCTCCGCAACCATGGCGGTGGTGGCGGAAGCCGCCAAGCTGAAGGCTTCAGGGGCTGACCTGGTGGAGTTCGGCGCAGGCGAGCCGCACTTCCCCACGCCCGATCACATCAAGGACGCGGCCATTGCTGCCATTGAAAATAACTGCACTCGTTACACCGCTGTAGCCGGCATTCAGGAGCTGCGCGCCGCCATCACAACACGCCATGCCATGGATCTGGGCTCCATGTATCGGCCTGCCGAATCCATGGTCTCCACGGGCGGAAAACTCGCGCTATTCAACGCTCTGCAGGTGCTGGTGGACCACGGCGATGAAGTAATCCTTCCAGTTCCTTATTGGGTTTCCTTCAAAGACATCATTGAATACGCCGGCGGAAAATGCGTTTTCATCGAAACCTCAGAAGCTGACAACTTCCGCCTCACGCCGGAAATGGTCGAGCAGAGCATCACACCGCGTACCCGGGCCATCATCATCAATAGCCCGAATAATCCGAGCGGCGCCGTGCTCAGTCCGGCCGACTTCAGCGCCATCGTACGTCTCGCGCATAAACGCGGGATCTACGTCATCGCCGACGAGTGCTACGTCTATCTGAATTACACCGGCAGAAACTTCTCAGCAGGTTCGCTCACTGACTGCAAACAGCATGTCGTGATCGTCGGCTCGCTCTCCAAGACTTACGCCATGACCGGCTGGCGACTGGGATACGCACTGGCGCCTCAACCGATCATCGAAGCCATGACCAAGTTGCAGAGCCAGAGCACCTCCAGCACAGCCCACATGGTGCAGATGGCCGGGCTTGCTGCCGTCACCGGACCGCAGGAGTGCGTTGAGAAGATGAAGAAGCAGTACGTGGGAT
This sequence comes from Terriglobales bacterium, assembly GCA_037915955.1. GTDB lineage: Bacteria > Acidobacteriota > Terriglobia > Terriglobales > Acidobacteriaceae > Angelobacter. The sequence continues at coordinate 6,784 of JBAIYI010000003.1, read as the reverse complement.
TGCGCGAACTCATCCTCGGCCATCTGAGCCTGATCCCCGGTGTTACCTGCGTGAAGCCGGAAGGCGCCTTCTACGTGTACCCGAACGTGTCAGCTTATTTCGGCAAATCGGGGATCAACTCCGCCGCCGATGTCGCAAAGCGCCTGCTGCATGAGGCCCACGTTGTCACCGTACCGGGCGAGGCCTTCGGCACTCGCGAGCACATAAGGCTCTCCTATGCCACGGCTCCCACAGAAATCGAGCGTGGCCTGGAGCGCATGCAGGAGTGGTTCAAGAAGCTTGAATAACGGTTCTCTGGGCTATTAAAGTTCCAGGTCTGTAATCCAGCCCGGCTCCAAGCTGCTGGACAACGCCCGGCCGGTAATTCGAGTCTAAAAATTCGAGCTGAGAGCAGACGAATCGCCCAACAAAGTTGATGCCCGAGCTATATCCACTATTATTGCGCCCGCATTTTCATGAGCGGGTCTGGGGGACACGTGACCTTTCGCCAGTGTATTGGCGCGAGATCACGGGCGAGCCTATCGGCGAAGCCTGGCTAACGGGCGATGCCTGCGAAGTCGTCAACGGTTCACTCGCCGGCTTGACCGTCGCCGAACTCTGCAAAAACTTCGGCCGTGACCTGCTGGGAGACGTCGCTCAGGACGCCACCCGCTTTCCACTTCTGATGAAGTTTCTCTTTCCCCGGGACAAGCTTTCTGTCCAGGTTCACCCGGATGACGAAGGCGCCCAGAGGCTGGGCCAGCCCTGCGGGAAAACCGAATGCTGGTACGTTGTCCATGCCGAGCGAGGAGCACAAGTCGGGCTCGGATTGAAGCCCGGAATCACCAAGGCCCTACTAGAGCAGGCCATCTACGAAACACGAATGGAGCACCTGCTCAACTGGATCGATGTGCGTGAAGGCGACATGATTTACGTCGACGCGGGCACCGTCCATGCCATCGGGCCCGGATCTGTGATCGTGGAAACGCAGCAGAACTCTGATACTACGTTCCGGCTTTACGATTACGGCCGCCCTCGCGAACTGCACGTTGAACACGGACTCCGCGCTACCAAGGAACAGACGCATGCCGGCAAGGTCATGGCCGGCGAAATCACAACCGATAAGGGCAAAACGCAGCACAACCTGGTCACTTCCCCCTGCTTCATCGTGGATAAGTTCCGCCTCAACCAGCCCTGGCAATTCCAGCGTCCCCGGCACGTTGCTCGACAGAGCGTTTGGTGTCTGGTGGCGACGCACGGCTGCGGCGTGATCGAATACGAAGGCGCCGCTCCGGTCACCTTTACCGCCGGTGAAGCGGTGGTGGTGCCTGCCACGGTGCAAAGATTTATCCTGAGACCGCAGTGGGAACTGGAATTTTTGTGCTCGTCATTGCCGGTGGAGCAAGTCGATCACCCGCGAACGGTTCTGGCGGAATCTAGTGTGAGAGCCGGCGTTTAGTCCCTGCTGCATGCGCCCAAAATCCCCTGGAGGCTGCGCTTGAGTAAACATCAATTTTACCCTGTCATTCTTGCCGGAGGCAGCGGAACCCGCTTCTGGCCGCGCAGTCGCCGTCGCCTGGCAAAGCAGGTCCTCGCCCTGGATGGCACGCGCACCATGATCCAGAGCACCGTTGAGCGCCTGCTGCCTCTAGGCAAAGAAGAAGACTTCTGGGTGGTTACCAACAGCTTCGTGAATCAGGAAATTGCCCGCCAGCTCCCCGTGGTTCCTCCGGCGCAGATCGTTGTAGAGCCTGAACCTCGTAACACCGCCCCCGCTATTGGCCTTGCCGCGTTTCTTCTTGAAAGGATTGACCCCGAATCCATCATCGGCATGTTTCCTGCTGACCACGTGATTGCGGACGAAAAGAAATTCTGTGATGTGATTCAGCGCGCCGTCGAAATCGCGTCCCAAGCTGAAAACATCGTTGTGATGGGAATTCAGCCTTCGCGCGCTGAAACCGGCTACGGCTACATTGAAACCGGAGATCAGCTGAGTAAAGATTGCTTCCGCGTCCGGCGCTTCACCGAAAAGCCTAACCAGGAGCGGGCAGAAGAATTCCTCGCTGCCGGCAACTACTACTGGAACAGCGGCATGTTCGTCTGGAGCGCACGCACGCTGACCAATGCGCTGCGCGAGCACCTCTCTGAAACTGCGCCCTATCTGGAGGAAATCGCCGCAGCTTGGGGAACACCAGCTTTCGATCGCAAATTCGCGGAGCTCTACCCCAGGTGCGAAAACATCAGCATTGATTACGCAGTCCTCGAACCGCGCTCCGCAAAGGGCGAGCATTCATCCAACCTCTTTTGCCTGCGCGCGGATTTCGGATGGAATGACCTGGGCTCCTGGGCTGCGCTGTATGAACATCACGCCCCCAACCGTCAGGACGGAAGCCAGAATGTGGTTGAAGCAAAAGCGACCTATGCGGTGGAGTCTACCGGCAACTACATTTATGCACCGGAGAAGTTTGGTGCCGTCGTAGGCGTGGACAATCTGGTGGTGGTGGAAACAGACGATGCAATCCTGGTCACCACCCGCGAGCACTCGCAGGATGTAGGCAAGATTGTTAAATATCTGAACGAAAAGAAAATGACGGAACTCGTCTAAAAGCGAGATGGTAATACTTGGAAAAGCGGTTATGGAGCGAAGCGAACTAATGGACAACATCAAATTCGGTACCGACGGTTGGCGCGGCATCATCGCCGATGATTACACCTTTGAAAACGTTCGCCGTGTCGCCGCAGCAATCGCCGCTTACGTACTGAAGAACGAAGACGCAACACGTGGCCTGGTGATCGGATATGACACGCGTTTCGGCTCCCGCCGCTTCGCCCAGGCAACGGCTGAAGTGATTGCCGCTGCCGGAATACCGGTAAAGCTCTCCGACGATTACACGCCCACGCCAGCACTTTCTTATGCTGTGAAAAACCTGCAGACCGCAGGCGGCGTGATGATCACCTCCAGCCACAATCCATGGGACTGGAACGGCGTGAAGTTCAAAGCCACCTATGGCGGCTCCGCGACTCCGGCGATCATTGGGCAGATTGAAGCCGAAGTTCGCGCCGGGGCAAATCCGCGTGGCACGACGGCAAAAATCGAAGAGGTGGATTTCAAAAAGCCCTACATCGAAGCCGTAACGCGATTTGCCGATGTAGACAAGATCGCCAAGGCCGGGTTCAAGTTCGCAATCGACTGCATGTACGGCGCAGGCCGGAACATCCTCTCCGGCATCTTTGCCGGACGCGGCATTCAGCACGTTCAGATTCGCGCCGAGGTCAATCCACTCTTCCCCGGCATCAATCCTGAACCCATTGAACCGCACGTGCGTGCGCTACAGGATGTGGTGGTAAAGGAAGAATGCCACGCCGGATTCGTCACCGATGGCGACGCAGACCGCATTGGCGCCGCAGCCGAAGACGGCACCTTTGTGGATTCGCACAAGATCTATTCCATTCTCTTGCAATGGCTGCTTACCCGTCACAAGGATTGGCCGGGTGACGTGGTCCGCGCCTTCAACACCACGCGTATGCTCGACCGCATTGCCGCCAAACATGGCCGCAAGCTGCTGGAATGCGGCATTGGCTTCAAGTACATCTGTGATCTCATGCTGGAACGTCAGATACTGATCGGCGGTGAGGAATCAGGCGGGATCGGCATGCAGCGCCACCTGCCTGAGCGCGACGGCATTCTGAACGCGCTGCTTCTCGCCAACGTGATGGCTGACGAAGGCAAGAGCCTGGGGCAGCTCGTCTCCGCGCTGCAGACCGAATACGGGCCGCACTACTATGCTCGTCGCGACCTGCGCATTGCCAATGAAATCAAGAATGCGGCCATTACCCGCGCCGCGTCCGCGGAAACCAATCAACTCGGCCGCTTCAAGGTCCTGAGTAAGGCCGATCTCGACGGCATCAAGTTCTTCCTCGACGCGCCCATTAAGGACAAAGGCGCGGAAGCCTGGGTACTGCTGCGCTCATCCGGAACCGAGCCGCTTATGCGTATCTACTCCGAAGCGTCCTCGCCTGAGCTGGTGCAGGAGATCCTGGAAGAGGCCGTTGCCTTCGTTGACGCCAGCGTTCCGGCGGGTACACCTTCGTAAGCCTGCCGGCTTCTTTTCTCAATGACAGCTGCCGCACCCAGTGCTTAAATGTGCGGTATGCGTTCTCTGCTTTGTGCCCTCACAGCCTTCGTGTCTCTGGCCGTCTCTCTGCCCGCCCAGCAAGCGCCGGTGTGGTCTGCTCCGGGAATTCTCCAGATCTACCGTGACCCAGTGAAGCCGGGCAAGCTGGCCGATTACGCAAAGCTGGAAAATGAGGCTGCTCATGCCTGCTCCCGTGCCAACACATGGCCTTACCTTACGTTGCAGGCAGTCACCGGGCCGCAGGAGGTGTGGTTCGTCTCCGGCTTTGAGTCATACGCAGCCATGGAGAAAAGCGCAGAACCGTTCGCGCGCAACGCTGCGCTCGCGGCCGATATGGGCCGGCTGATGGAGAACAAGTCAAACCTTGTCTCTGATCCGCAGACCGTCTTCCTTCGCTACCGCGATGACCTGAGTCGCAATGATGGCCTGATGCGCCCACACACCCGCTTCTTCGCTATCACCATGGTCACAGTACATCCTGGCCACGAGCATGAGTTTGAAGAAAGCCAGCGCATCCTCCGCGTCGTCCGCGAACGCGCCGGAGCTGCTGATAATCGGGCTGTGTACCAGGTGCTTTCCGGGATGCCCGGCAATATCTATATGACCCTGGCGCCTTACCACTCCTTCCGCGATGCTGGCGAAGCGCTGGATAGCCTGCTGGACTATGACGACCTGGATGACGGGGCACGCAACCGGATTCATGACCTCTACGCCACAGCAGTTCAGAGTTCGCAGACGTTCATCTTTGCCGTAAGCCCGCCCATGAGCAATCCTGCAGGCGAATGGCTGGTTGACGATCCCGAATTCTGGAAGAACTCACCGCCGCTGCAAAGGCAGGCGGGCGTCAGGAAATAGGAGTAATCCGAGTTCGAGGTAGGCATTGTTCATGCCGATGAGAGTCTCTGCCCTGCCCAAAATTGCGGCAACCCCCTTGCCCCGGCAGTTTTCCAAATAAGGAATGCCGCTCTCCCGGATTTCAGCCAGCACTGCCCGTGTGCTCGCCGTGGTGTTCCTGCTCACTACGGTGGCCTCCACAGGGAGTCTGGTCTGGGGATGGCTCTTCGTCCGGAAACTCACCCTGGTTCCTATCGCCGAACCACCCCTTCCCGAGAAGATGCGCCCGGTGACTGCACCGGCCTCTCCGCTTCAGGTGCAATACCAGCTCAACCTGCCCGGACGTGGGGAAATCTTTCCTGCCCTTGCAGGCGCCAAGGCTGCCGACTATTGGCCGGTCGCCGTGCTCAGCATTGCGAACACCGCGTCAAAACCGGTGCTTCAGGTCATCACCGCGGAGGTGCGCGGCTGGAGTGAAGAACTTCGCCAGACAGCGGTCATTGGGCCGAAGGAGGTGAGAACCATCGATCTCAGCCCTGAGCTTCTTCCACGCGCCTACGAAAATGGAGAGATCCACCAGGCCAGCCTTCTCGTGCAGGTGCAGGACGCGTCAAGTGGGCGGACTTTTGCCGAGCAGCGGCCGGTCTTCCTGCACGGCGCCTCAGATTTGTACTGGGGACGCAAGTTCGCCAATGCACAGCTGCTGGCGCGTTGGGTGACGCCGCATGACGGCTCTGTTCTTCAGCTGGTCTCGCGCGCCGAAAGGCTCATTCCCGGCGGCCGCATGCGCGGATACAATCAGGTGCCGGGCATCAGCGTGGAGCATCAGGTGCGCCAGCAGGCCCTGGCGGTGTTCAATGCCCTCAAACGTTCGCGGATCAGCTACGTGAGTTCGATCTACACCTTTGGCAACTATCCCGGCGAGACACAGCGAATCCGCCTGCCGCGCGAGACGCTCGAGCTCAGCAATGCAAACTGTATCGACGTGAGCGTCGCCTTCGCCTCTGCCATGGAAAATCTCGGCATGAAGCCCGTCGTGGTGATTGTGCCGGGGCATGCCTTTACCGGCGTACGGCTCTCACCGAACTCCAACCAGATTCTCTATCTTGACCTCACCGTTCTTCCTGACGGAACGTTTGCTGCGGCCCAGAAACGCGCGGAAGATTGGATGAAGAAAACCGCTCCCGATCAGGTCTTGACCGTGGACGTGGGCGCGGCGCGTTCCCTCGGCATCTACCCCATGCCGACAGGGCCTGCTGAAAATCCCGCCTTGACCAACACCAGCTTATGAGCAATCCCGATGTCTTGATCATCGGCGGCGGCATCGCGGGCCTGACCGCCGCGCGCGATCTTACACATGCCGGTGTCACTGTCACGGTGCTAGAGGCGCGTGAGCGCCTGGGCGGCCGCATTCTCACCGACCATAGTCTCGGATATCCGGTGGAGCTGGGCGCCGAATTTGTCCACGGCAGGCCGCCGGAGACATGGCATGCCGCCAAAGCGGCCGGACTTCACCTTGAGGAAGTGGCCGGTTTTCCTCGCACGCGCAGAGACAACGTGTGGTTCGACTCAGGCAGGCTCATGCATGAGGTCAACCAGATCTTTGAATCCATGCGTCTCGGAAGCGCTGACCAATCCTTCCGGCAGTACGCCAGCACTCATCCCGAGCAGTACAGCAGCGCAGCCGTGGACCAGGCCTGCAAGTTCGTGGAAGGCTTTCACGCTGCCGATGCCGAGCGCGTCAGTGTGGAATGGTTGCTGCAAACGGTCAACGCCGAAGAAGAAATTGATGGCGAGCATTCATTTCGCATTGCTGAAGGCTATGACCGCCTGGT
>JBAIYI010000198.1:0-5914 GCA_037915955.1 Terriglobales bacterium | reverse complement strand
AAACCAGCCTGGGACTTCAGTTCCAGCCGACCAACGATTCAGCGCTCGATATCAGCTTCCTGCGTTCGAAGGGTGTGCATCTGGGCAGCTTCTTCAACGTCAACCAGCCTGATCCGTCGGGTCAGGTGACAGTCCACAACTCAAACGGCACAGCCGGCACCAAGAACACCTACTTCGCCGCGCCTGGGATCCCGGGATCGCGCAGCGCTGGCCCGGGCTTCCCGACTCTCTACGCTGTCTATTTCGAAGCTGCGTCGCGCTGGAATTCCTCATGGAATGGCCTGCTGGTGGACTTCAACAAGCGCATGAGCCATCACTTCAGCACCGGCGTGAGCTACACGTGGTCCAAGGGTATTGACGATGGTCCGAATCCTAGCTTTGTGCTGATTCCGCAGGACAGCGCGAACCTGAAGGCTGAACGCGCCATCTCGTCTGACAGTGTGGGCCAGCGTTTTGTGCTGAACACCACGCTGGAAGGACCGACGCACATGAACGTGGCGCTGAACAACTTCCAGTTCAGCACCATTGTGACTCTGCAATCTCCGAATTATTTCACCAAGTTTGCCGGCTTTGACGCGAATGGCGACATCTTCGGGAACAACGATCGCGTTGGCATAGAGCCAAGAAACACATTCAAGGGTGACAGCTTCCAGACGTTTGACTTGCGTGTCTCCCGGACTTTTAAGACAACAGAAAAAATGAGCATCCAGGCGATGGCGGAGGCCTTCAACCTGTTCAACACCGTCAACGTGCGTTTCTTCAACACTGTGTACGGTGCAGCGGACTTCTGCAACTTTGATCCCACAGCCCAGGGCTGTTCTGCGACGCAAAAGTTCCTGGAAGGCTCCCCCAACCCGAACTACGGCACGCCACGCGCCGTGTTTAATCCGCGCCAACTCCAGTTCGCTCTGCGGCTGAGCTTCTGACGCGGCTAAACAACTTCTTTACCTCGCCGGGCGGTATGATGTAATGCCGCCCGGTATTTTGTTGCACGCCGCGCGCGGCAAACCAACTTTCACGGAGAACAACGGATGGCAAATGTACTAGCGGAACTGGTTGCGCAATTGAACAGCGGAGCTCTGCGTGTGGTTGACCTGACGCAGCCCCTGAGCTCGCAGACACCACTTCTGCCGCTTCCTCCGCAATGGCCGAATACGCCGCAGTTCCGCATGTGGGAAATCTCGCGTTATGACGATCGCGGGCCCGCGTGGTACTGGAACGGTTTTGAAACCGGCGAGCACACTGGCACGCATTTTGACGCGCCGATCCACTGGGTGAGCGGCAAGGACCTGCCGGAAAACAGCGTGGACCGGATTCCGGTGAAAAAGTTTGTTGGACCTGCATGCGTGGTAGACGTGAGCGCCGACTCGCAGAAAGACCCTGACTTTCTCCTGACTGTCGATCGAGTGAAGCAATGGGAGTCGCAGCACGGCAAAATTCCCGCCGGAGCATGGTTCCTGCTACGCACGAACTGGTCAAAGCGCACCGACGCGGAACAGTACATCAACCTGAAACAGGACGGTCCGCACACACCGGGATTCGTGAAGGAGTGTTCTGAATTCCTGGCGAAGGAACGCGACGTTCTCGGCGTGGGCGTAGAGACCGTGGGCACAGATGCAGGCCGCGCTGCGACATTCGATCCTCCATTCCCGAATCACTACATCATGCACGGCAGCGGCAAGTTCGGCCTTGCTGGATTGTGTAATCTCGACCAGCTTCCGCCGACTGGCGGTGTGGTAATTGCTGCGCCGTTGAAGATCGTGAATGGCTCAGGCAGTCCGCTGCGGGCGATTGCCATTACGCCATAGATCGCATTCACCCGAGCGCATCAACGGTTGCTGGTTCAAGCACTTCATGCGGGCGGCTGCTCAGCCGTGCCATGACAAGGCTGCACGCCGCCAGGGCAGCGAGCAACGCAACGCATCCTGGCCATCTGCGCCATTGCCAGCACCATCCGGTCAGTGTAGCGCCCAGACTTCCACCCAGATAGTAGAAGGTGACATACAAGCCAGCGGCGGAAGAACGCGCCTTGCCCGCAATCACTCCAGTCTGCACCGTTGCCGCAGACTGCGCCACGAATACGCCGGACGAGAATATCGCGAGCCCAGTAATAACCAACACAAGTGAAGAAGAGAGCGTCAGGGCGAGTCCGGTGCACATCATCGCGCAATAGAGAACAGATGTGCGGCGGAAGCCAAAGCGATCAAGAAAGATCCCGGACATCGGAGTGATCACCACCCCAAGCAGATAAACAAGGAAGATGCTTCCGAGCTGCGCTGGGTTCAGATGGAATGGCGCTGCTGCCAGATAGAAGTTTGCGTAGGTGAAGCAGCCCACCAGCGCAAACAGGACCGTGGATCCGGTGGCAAAATTCGCCAGCAGTCGCGTGTTGCGAAAGTGCAGCTTCGCATCCGAGAGCGCCTGCCGAAAATGTTCTGCCGGTACGAAGTTGCGCGCCTTCGGCAGCCATGAGCGTACTGCAACTGCGCCCGCAAGGTTCACCAGCCCAAGAACCACAAACGTCATGCGCCAATGCCAGTGCGTAGCAATAATCCCGGAGATGAAGCGTCCCAGAAATCCGCCCAGTACAGTTCCCGTCACGTAAGAAGACATGGCGCGTCCAACGCCGCGTCCGGCCCATTCTTCGTTGATATAGGCCAGCATCACCGCAATGACCCCGGGAACGAAAAGCCCCTGCGCGAAACGCCAGAGGATCAGAGAAGCCAGACTGTGCGCTGTTGCAGCGAGCACTGTTGGTACGGTAAGCAGGAACAGCGAAGGAACGATGACTTTCTTCCGTCCCCTCCGCTCGGCAATGAGTCCAACCAGCGGCGCCGCGACGGCAACACCAAAAACAGTCGCACTGACTGTCAGGCTGACTTCCAGTTCAGATGCGTTGAAGATGTTCCGAAGAAGCGGCAGCAGCGGCTGCGTGCAATACACGCCCAGAAAAGTGCACATGCCCGCGAGCATGGTAGCAACCGTAGCTTTATCGAGGATGGGAGAGGGTGCAGCTGAGCTCGCGTTCGGGGGCATTACCTACAAGCATACAAAATGATGCTTGCGGAAAAGCCCCCGTGAGACGCGGAAAACCACTGCCGCGTTCAAATAAACAGCGGCGACTCTTCAGTTTCATGCGCGGCTACAACGTCCCGCTCTGCCGGTTTATAAGCTCCGGTAACACGCATATTCTCCCAGTCATAGCGGAACATTTTGCCGCAATCCAGACACACTACATGCATGTCCCGCAAGGAATTGTGCGTGGCTTTGCCGGGCCGTGCATTGCTTCGGGGAGCACTAATGTGTCGATGCCAACAACCGAATAATGTATCGAAGAGGGTCAAAATGAACATCTCTGCCTTTCTGAACCGTACCGCGACGATTTCATCTTAAAAGGATCGGGGGGCAGAGATATGTGCGCCAAGTCACATCCTTAGACATTGAAATAAAAGCGCTTACTGGGGGGAATTTGCCTGGTCATCGCGATTGAGCACAGAAGCCACCTTCTCACACATGGCGATTGGGCCTTCCACTTTGCTCATGAACAGATCGGCGTAACTTGCGTCAGGCGGGATTTCATTCACGCCGGAGATGATGATCACCGGCATCTGCGGTAATTTTTTTTTCACCTGTTTTGCCAGTTCGGTGCCGGTGCCTCCGGGCATGAGCTGGTCAGAAAGCACCAGATCAGGCTGTTCACTCTCAAGCACTTTCATGGCCTGCTGCAGAGAGGAAGCCGTAATCACCTTGTAACCCGCACGCTCGAGTACGAGTTTGCGCAGCACGAGTGAGTTGGGCTCGTCGTCCACACACAAGATCACGTGATTATCTTGAGCCAATCGCTTCCTGCACCTTTAGCGGCGTCGACGCATGGACTCCGTTCGAGCCAGGCAGGAAAACCGAGAAGCATGTGGCTTTGCGTCCGCCGATGGAAACGCTGCGGAACTGGATTGCGCCATCATACTTCTGAATAATGCCCTTGCTGATCCAGAGACCCAGGCCGGTACCCTTGGTCGATTTAGTAGTAAAGAAGGGTTCAAACAGATGCTTGGCATCTTCCGGTTTGATCCCCGAACCAGTATCGCACACGGAAATGCGGACGCCGCGCGACTTGTGATCCCCATTCCTGCGCTCTGCCACGCGCAGCCGCAAGCGACCGCCTTCCGGCATGGCCTGAATAGCGTTGCCAACAAGATTCAGGAAGACCTGTTTCAGTTCCGACGGGAAACCGTACACCAGCCCTTCTGTAAGATATTGTTTTTCCAGTTCGATTCCGCTCAGGCGCAGCCGCCGCGCCTGAAGCTCGAGAACGTCGTCTACAACCTTGCACACAGAAACCGCGACTGCCTGCTGCGATTCCCGGTAGAAGCTAAGTGTCTGCCGTGTGATGTGTGCGACGCGCAGAAGTTCCTCTTCCGCCATTTTGGCCACGCTGCGCGCGTCGTCATCCAGCGAAGGATGATCACGCAGCAGGTAGAAGGCGTTCGTAATGGCCTCAAGCGGATTGTTGATTTCGTGCGCGATGATACCTGCGACTCGGCCCATGGCGGCCAGGCGCTCTGTCTTGCGCAGCGCTTCTTCCGCGGAAAGCTGCGCAGTGATGTCGCGATTGATTTCCAGGATGGTACCTTCAGCATCGTCGCGGCCCATCTTCAAGGCCTGGCGGCTGGCCACCACCACTTCCCTGCCGTCTTTCGTTGACTGGACCAGGTTGCCGTCCCAGCGATGTTCTTCGCGGATGACATGGTCGATTTCCGGGATTGGCCTTGGATAACGTGTTTGCAGCACATCATGCACGTTCCTGCCCAGGACTTCATTGCGTTTCCAGCCGTAGAGGGCTTCGGCGCCGGAGTTCCAGAAGTGGAGAGCACCTTTTGAATCGCGCACCATCACCGCTTCTGACGCCAGGTCCAGAAGATCGGCGCGCTCACGCAATGTGTTCTCCATCTTCTTGCGCGAGCTCACGTCCATGAGTGCGCCCACCGCCCCGCGCACCTCGCCGGCTTCATTGAAGAGCGGGCTGGCGCTGGCCAGCATGTGATACACGCGGCCGTTCTGCAGGCGGATTTCAACTTCCACGGGCCCAACCGCCTTGCCGGTTCTGGCTGCACGCTGCACCGGCATTTGGTCGGGTGAAATGGTCTTGCCCTCATGCAATATTTCGAAGGGCAGGTTAGCGCCGTTCGGGCCAGTGCGTGAGATGTTCCAGTCAGCCGGAACGCCCAGCATGTCGCTCAGAGCCGCATTGCATGTAATAACGTTGCATTCAGGTTCGTGCGCCAGCACCACGCCCACCGGCAGCACCTGCATAATGGTTTCTAGTTCCGTAACGCGTTGCGTGAGTTCCGCGTTGAGGCTGCGAATACGCTCTTCGGCGGCGATCTGTCGGCTGATATCTGTGCTGGTGCCAAACCATCGGGCTACTTTGCCGTGCGAATCCCGGATGGGAACCGCGCGCGAGAGGAACCAGCGGTACTGCCCGTCATGTCCGCGCAGCGGACAGGTATCTTCCCACTCCTCACCCGTGCGCCAGCTGCGTTCAACGCCGGCGATTACGCGGGCAACGTGAGCAGGATGATGGACTTTCTTCCAGCCGTGCCCTTCCACCTCGTCCAGAGTCGTACCGGTGTAATCAAACCAGCGCTGGTTGTACCAGAAGACCGTGCCGTCAGGGTTTGCCATCCAGGCCAGTTGGGGAATGGAGTTGGCGAGAGTCCGAAACTGGATTTCACTTTCGCGTAACTCTTCGGTGCGTTCGGTTACACGTTGCTCAAGATCGCGATTCAACGCCTCGAGCATGCGCGTCTTGCGGTGCAGTTCGGCAAATACGCTGACTTTGGCACGCAGAACTTCAGGAACTACGGGGACGGAGATGTAATCCACGGCGCCGCGCTCGTAACCTTTGAGACGGTCA
>JBAIYI010000107.1:0-3495 GCA_037915955.1 Terriglobales bacterium | reverse complement strand
GAAACACCGGGCTATGCACCACACACGCTGATTAGGAGGCAGGTATGGCATCATCATCCACGGCACAAATTCAGAGTGAGGCGGCTATCGTTCCAGCCATTACGCCAAAGCGCGCCGAGGAATCGTTGACCCTATATCCTTCGCTGTACCAGATCAACACGCGAGTGTGGCTCACCGAACTTTCGCGCACCCTGGGCAGACCGGCCACACTGGATGACATCCCCGACCCGGAACTCGATCGGCTGGCGCAGATGGGTTTTGACTGGATCTGGTTCCTCAGCGTCTGGCAGACAGGGCAGGCCGCGCAGCGCGTCTCACGCAGCAACCCTGAGTGGCGCAAGGAATTCATAGAGACCCTGCCTGACTTGCGTGAGGAAGACATCGCGGGCTCAGGTTTCGCGATTACGGGCTACAACGTACACCAACAGCTCGGAGGCGACGCGGCCCTGGCGAGGCTCCGGCAGCGGCTCCGCGACCGCGGCTTGCGACTGCTGCTCGACTTTGTCCCCAATCACACCGCGCTCGACCATCACTGGCTGCTGGAACACCCTGAATACTTTGTTGCGGGCACGGAAGATGACCTGGCGAGAGCGCCACAGAATTATGTGCGGCTTGAGGCGGCGGGTAATCGCGTTTTTGCCTACGGCCGCGATCCCTACTTTCCAGGCTGGCCGGATACCCTGCAACTGAATTACGGCAATCCGGCCACGCAGGAGGCGATGATCGGCGAGTTGACGAAGATTGCAGGACAGTGTGACGGCGTTCGCTGCGACATGGCCATGCTGGTTCTGCCGGATGTGTTTCAACGAACATGGGGGATTACCACCCAGCCTTTCTGGCCGCGGGCAACGCAGCAAGTTCGTGAGCTCTTTCCTGATTTCTGCTTCATGGCCGAAGTTTACTGGGACCTGGAATGGGCGCTACAGCACCAGGGCTTCGATTACACCTATGACAAGCGGCTCTACGATCGTTTGCGCGAGGGAGCGGCGCGGCCGGTGCGCGAACACTTGACGGCAGAGCTCGATTACCAGATGAAGATGGCGCGCTTCATGGAAAACCATGACGAACCGCGGGCAGCGGCCGCGTTCCTGGCAGAGGTGCATGAGGCTGCGGCAGTCATTACGTATTGCACCACCGGATTGCGCTTCTTCCACCAGGGACAGTTTGAGGGCAAAACAAAGAGAATCTCCCCACACCTGGTTCGCGGGCCAGAAGAGCCAACGAACCAGAGATTGCAGGAGTTTTACGGCCGGATGCTTACGCTGTTGCGACGTCCGGCGCTGCGAAGCGGAAGCTGGCAATTGCTCCAATGTCTTCCCGCGTGGGATGGGAACTGGAGCCATGAAGCATTGGTAGCCTTTGCATGGCAGGGCATTGCCGGCGACCGGCTGCTGGTAACAGTGAATTATGCTCCGCACCAGAGCCAGGCGTATGTGAGGCTTCCCTTCTCCGATCTAAACAGAAGCTCATGGCAACTGCGGGATTTATTGAGCGACGCGGTCTACGATCGCGATGGCAATGACCTGCAAACACGCGGACTTTACCTGGACATGAAGCCCTGGCAATATCACGCGTTCGAAGTGAAGTGCTTGTAGCCGGCGTGATGCGGGTCACCGCACCCCGCCATGAGGTTGAACTAAAAGACTAGAGGGTGATATGTATGGCTTTAGCTCAAGTCCCATTCCGCGATCAGCCCTTTGAACCACACACGGAATTGACCCAGGCTCACCACGCCGCAGCAAGGCTTTGCACCCTGCTTCAGCAAGACTTGTCTGAGCCCGCCGGGTATGACAATGTTGCGGTTGAGAAACAGGCAATTCATCTTGGCGCAGCACTCCTGAGGGTTGCATGGGCAGAAAGAGAATGCGGCTCCTGCTTTGGGCAGAATCATCTCTTTACCGCATCGTATGCTTCCATGCTGGAAGAGCATCGCAAGGCGTTCACGAAATTTGAGAAGTTATCAGAAAAGCTGGAATCCTCCGCCGCTCCTCCCGCTGGGGAGCTTGCTGAGCTTGTGAGTGCCATCAGCAAGCACCTTGAACTGGCAGAACAGGCACATCAGTCCAGCATCGCTGCTCCAGCGGCGGCTTACAAGAGCGCATAACCGGGTTGAGTTGGGCACAGGAGACAGACCATGAAAAATACTGAAGGTGGCATTCCCTTCCCCCTGCAGATAACGTTCCGCAATGCAGAAGCACAGCCTCAGGTTGAAAGCTTGATTCGCGCTGAAGTCGCAAGGCTTGCAAAGTTCTATAAGCGAATCATGGCTTGTCGTGTTGCCGTGGGAAATCCGCATCGCCATCATCACGAAGGAAACCCTTATCACGTCCGCATTGATATCACCATGCCGGGTGGCGAACTCGTTATCCGGCATGCACCCACTCGGAGGGGTACCGCCCGGCAATCGGGCGAACTGGGCATGAGAAAACATCTTGAAATAAGAGAGCCGCATAAGGGAATCCGAATGGCCATCCACGAGGCATTCAAGGAAGCAGGCCGGCGCCTGCAGGATTATGCTCGCCGTCAAAGAGGTGACGTGAAGAGCATCGATGTTCTTCCTCGGGCACGGGTAACCCAGCTCTTTCCTGACAAGGACTCCGGCTTCCTTATTACAGCCGATGGCAGGGATATTTACTTTCACAAGGACAGTGTGCTGAACGACGGCTTCTCACGGCTGCGAGTAGGCTCGCTCGTCGCCTTTGCTGAAGAACAGGGAGACAGGGGACCGCAGGCCAGCAGTGTGCGCATCCTGCGCAGGCACGGATTGCAGTTTGCCGCGGCATGATCAGACCCCCTGGAGGTGAAACATGTTTCATGACAGGGCTGACGGCGGCCAACAGCTGGCCGAACGGCTCTCCCAGTATGCGGGCCGAAAGGATGTGATTGTGCTCGGCATTCCGCGCGGCGGGGTGCCGGTGGCATTTGAAGTCGCGCAGGCGCTCGGAGTTCCTTTGGACATTCTGCTGGTGAGGAAGCTGGGCACGCCTGGGCAACGAGAGCTTGCCATGGGCGCCATAGCGAGCGGAGGGGTGCGGATCCTGAATGAGGACGTGGTTCGCGAGCTGGGGATCACGCAGGCAGATGTTGAGTCCGCGGTAAGGGAACAGCAGGTCGAACTGCAGCGCCGGGAAGAATATTTCCGTGGTTCCCGGACCGCCGTTTCTGTTGAAGGGAAAACGGTCATTGTCGTTGATGATGGAATCGCTACCGGTTCGAGCATGCTGGCTGCCATTGAAGCATTGCGCACTCTGCATCCGGGCAGGATTGTGGTGGCAACGCCGGTGGCTCCGCCACAGGTCAGGGCACGCATGCTGAAGAGCGCGGATGGATTCGTTACAGTCCACACTCCGGAACGGTTCTTCGCCATCGGCGAGTTTTACGAAGACTTTTCACAAACCGAGGACTCCGAGGTGCGCGACCTGCTTCGCCGCGCAGCTGCCTCTCCGGCAACGGCTCAGGGAGCCGCCTGACCTGGGCAGACTTGCGGCTTCCCAC
>JBAIYI010000605.1:0-3692 GCA_037915955.1 Terriglobales bacterium | reverse complement strand
CCAAAGGTCGGTTACGTCAATTTCGGCGACAGAGATGTTGAAGGTGTTGCGCAGGCGGTCTTTAACGCTGCGCAGCACCTGCCGCTTATCTTTGAGGGAATGGGCGGTTTCGATATGGATTTCGAGTGTCAGGTAGGCGATGGGCATCAACAAGCAAGCTTACCGTGAAACATCGAGGATGAGTGCGGATTTGCAGAAGAGGGGTCGCTCATCCGGATGTCTGGCTGCGTTCCCGCACCTGCTCAGATGTCAGTCCATAAATCGGCGGTGTAGAAATACCCAATATGCCGAGATAGGTGTAGATCTGCGCGCGATGATGGATTTCATGCTCCACCATGGCGCGCAGCCATTTCCAGATGGTGATCGGCGTTCCTCCGGGCGTAACGCATTTTTTTTCGAGATCGGCCGCCGTGAGGCCGCGGAAGATCGCCATGGACTCAGCGTGGGTGCGGTCGAAGAATGCAAGCACCTGCTCTGGGCCATCCGCGAGTTCTGGACCGTGCCCGGGATAGAGGCTGGGCTTAAGCTGCACATTTTCGGCGTACATGTAGCGTTCAATCGTGGCGATGTGGCGAATCAGGTCGGCGAAGCTGAACTTCCCTTCCGCCGGACGCCAATCGAATCTATCGCGCGGTATGCAGGCGATCACCCGCTGTGTCCGCTGGCGGATCTTTTCGTAGTAGTCGTTGAATTCTTGAGGATCGTGAAATTCCATGCCAGGTCTCGTTACTTTTGATTCCCAGGCAGGTGCTTCGAGGTGCGAATTTTTTCAAAGCCGGCGGCTGTAAGCCCGGCAAGCTCGCGGAAAAGAGCTTCATCGGTCTTGCTGAAGTTAAAGCATGCCTTCCCCTGCATTCTTTTCCTGAGTTCGGGCGAGATGTTCTTAGCCAGTTCGGGAAACATATATAGAGCGATCTGGTGGTAGCTGACATAGGCCTTCCCCACTCGCGGGCCGCCCAGCCACAACGGCCGGCCGCGATAAAGCGGTTCCGTCGTCTCCAGGATGTACTCGGTTTCCGTGTCATGCACAATTCGGAACCGCGCCTCGTAGGGCTTCATGATCGCTTTGAGCGCGGCAAACACCGGAGCAAAGTCAGAGCGCGCGGCATCAGGACGTTTCTTAGCCGCAGCAGCAGCGCGTTCCTTAACCGTGGAAGTCCTCCGGGTGCTTACTTTCTTCTTTTTGTTGGTCGCAACCGATTTTGTTCTGGCAGATTTCTTCTTCATGGCAACCGCTCCTGTAGCCATCCGGGAAGCGGCAGTTTCTCTTTGACATGAACGCCGCTGGCTTCCTGCTCCATCATCTGCTCCGCAAACGCAACGATTCGTGTCGCGGCCTCGCCGGTGTGAACACCACCTGCGTGAATATTGGAGATAAGATTTCGGCGGGCGTCATTGTCTCCCGTTTTGGGCCGGAACGCCATATAGGAAGACAGGCTCTCGGCGGTTGCCAGGCCGGGTCGTTCGCCAATCAGCAACACGACGACTTTCGGGTGGAGAAACTCGCCGACCTCGTTCATGATGCCGACACGGCAGTGCCGGACAGCGAAAGCGCGCCCCGCTGTCCAGCCGCGCTGCCGTGCGAGGTTCACCAGGTCGGGCAGTAGCTGAGGGATTTGTGCGGCAACTGCGGTTACGGAGAGGCCATCACCGATAACAATTTGCAGCTCAGCTCCGTGAGGGCATTCTTTCTTGACCAGGGCAGCGCTTTCAGTGTTGAAGCTGCGCCCCAGGTCGGGCCGGAGAAGGAATTCGTCTTTTGAAGTCGCGCGCGTAGAGACTTCGAATATTCCCCATCGCCGGCAGAAGTCCGCGCCAAGGTCGCGCGCCATGTCAAACTCAGTCCTTACCGCATCGCGGGCTGCAGCGTGGGCCTGCCGGAGTTCCAGCTGCGTTGTAGTGCGGTAGGCCTCTCCCGCGCGATCGACGAGCACGCGCGCAGGCGTGCGCGAGCAGATGCGGTCGAGAAGGTCGGACTTTGAAGCGGGGACAGGTTTGTTGTCAGCCGGCATTCTATCAATCTCTTTTTGTCGCTGCGCTTCGCTCCGCTCCAGCCTACGGCAGTGCGGAGTTGAGTCATTGGGCAGCCTACCCAGCCCTTATCCCTCAGCTCGCTTCGCTCGCCTCGGGAACGGACTCGGCTAACATATGCCGCGCCTGATGGCGCTGGAGTATTCGCAATGGAATCGCATCGTAGCTTCCGTGCACTTTTTCTCCAATCCTTTTTTTAGCTGCTTCTTTCTTGAGGCTTAGAACCGGTCTCGTGCACCTCATCCTGCCAGCGCGCGCTCCATTTCGCCCGCTAGCAGCTTGCGCCGATGTTCATCGATTCGCGCCGGGCGATCGCCATCGAATATTCCCATGCGTTGCAGCCAGGCGTGGAACTCAGGTGCGGGCCGCAGGTTAAACAGCTTTCTCACTGCGAGCGCATCGTGAAAGCTGGTTGACTGGTAGTTCAGCATCACGTCGTCGGCACACGGAACGCCCATAAAGTAGTTACATCCCGCAGCTGCCAGCAGCATGAGCAAATTGTCGGCGGAGTTCTGGTCGGCGGCGGCGTGATTGGTGTAACAGACGTCGCATCCCATGGGAAGACCGAGCAGCTTGCCCATGAAATGGTCTTCCATGCCTGCTCGGATGATCTGGCGCTCATCGTAGAGATATTCCGGCCCAATGAAGCCAACCACTGTGTTCACAAGAAAGGGCCGGAAAACGCGGGCCACACCATAGGCGCGCGCCTCAAGCGTGAGTTGGTCCACGCCGTGATGGGCGTCGGCAGAGAGCGCACTGCCCTGGCCGGTTTCGAAGTACATGACGTTCGAATCGGGTGATCGGGTCTCTGCGGTAGCGCTCACAGGCTGAGTGTTGATTGTTGAGTGCTGACTACTCAGCCCTCGTGCTTTGTGGTGCTCCAGCACTCGCTCTCGTCCTTCGCGCAGCATCGCCAGTGACACCCCAAAGCTCTCATTCGCTTTCTGCGTTCCGGCGATGGACTGAAAGAGCAGGTCCACCGGTGCGCCGCGATCAAGTGCTGCGAGTTGGGTTGAGATGTGCGCCAGGCAACAGGCCTGTGTGGGAATCTGGTATGCGTCAATCAGGCGCTGGAGCGCATGCAGAATGGCGGAAACCGTCTCAACCGAATCTGTGGCTGGGTTCACGCCAATCACGGCGTCGCCGCAGCCATAGAGAAGACCGTCGAAACTCGAAAGCAGAATACCGGCTATATCGTCGGCCGGGTGATTGGGCTGGAGCCTGATCCCGAGCACACCCCGCTCGCCCATGGTGTTCCGGCAGCGCGTGACGACGCGAACTTTCGCCGCTGCAAGCACCAGGTCTTTGTTGCTCATAATTTTTGCGACGGCGGCAGCCATCTCCGGGGTGATGGCCCAGTGCAGAGCAGCCAGGTCGCTTTCGGTGGTCTCGTCGCGCAAAATGAATTCCCGAAACTCACCGACGGTCAGGCTCTTGATCCGGGCAAATGACTTCTGATCGTGTGATTCAAGAATGAGCCGACTGACATCGTCCTGGTCTGGATCGATTAGCGGGTTCTGGAGAATCGCATCGAGAGTTGTGTCGGCGAGAGCGCGCTTCGCGGCCACGCGTTCCCTCTCTGAGGCTGCGGCGATGCCGGCAAGCTGATCGCCCGACTTCTCCTCATTGGCCTTAGCGAAAAGCTCTCTCAGGCTCCCGAA
>JBAIYI010000696.1:0-5914 GCA_037915955.1 Terriglobales bacterium | reverse complement strand
GATTACGCGCAGATCGTCGCCATCCGGCTGAGCATCTGGATCTTCCTGCTTGGAAATGCGATCGGCGGATACATGCTGGGCCGCGGTTCGCACACCGTTGGCGCGTCCGATTCCGGCCCGGGACTGCCCTTTGTGAACTGGAGCACGATCGGCGGAGATTTGCGGATCGCGCACTTTATTGCCATTCACGCTATCCAGATCGTACCCGTGTTTGCCGTGATACTTGCTCAGATGACGCCGCGCCCCTCGCATCGGCAACGGAGGATGGCGGTGTACGCAATGGCGGCTCTGGTTGCGCTGGCAGTTGGCGGAACGTTTGTACAGGCCGCGCTGGGGCATCCGCTACTCTCAATCGCGAGATAAGAATGCGTTAATTCGCCCAGCGCAACGGGAACTTTTCAGGGTCGTCGCACGTTTATACTTCAGAGGCGTTTTCCGCCCAGGAGATAGCTCATGCGTGCTGCGCCGCTTGCTTCCCTTTTGCTCTCGGTCGGTCTGGTCGGATGTATGCAGGGTCCGGCACGCGAAGGAAGCTTTGATCGCACCCTGAACACTTCAGGGAAAGTGATGCTGAGCGTAGAAGACGGCGCCGGCAGCATCGTGGTGCATCCCGGTCCCGATCAGCGGGTTACAATCATTGCCCGCATTCGCGCACGCGGCTCCTTCACCGGCATGAGCGGCGAGGAGAAGGTCAAAAGGATTACGGCGAATCCTCCGGTTTCGCAGAGCGGAAATACGATTCGCATCACCAGGCCTTCCGATTCCGAGCTGACGCGAAACGTCTTCATTGATTACGACATCACCGCGCCGCCGCAGTCGCAGGTGAGCACATTCACCGGCGCAGGCAAGATCGATATCCGCGGCATGCAAGCCCCCGTGGAGGCCACTTCCGGGGCAGGCGCAATCATTGTGGAAGACTTGAGCGATGACGCGCGCGTTCACACCGGGGCAGGCAACATCGACGTGAGAACTGTTCGCGGGCGTGTGGATGCCGAAAGCGGTGCAGGCAGGATCACCGTCCGAGGCGAGCCGAAGAAGGACTGGCGCGTTTCCACCGGCGCTGGATCCATTAAACTCGAACTCCCCACCGACGCATCGCTTGACCTAGACGCCCAGACTGGCATGGGCAAAGTGAGCCTGGCGCCTGAGTTCCAGATGAAAGACGCCTCGGTTTCAACCGGCCGGGTTCGCGGCATGATGGGCAAAGGCGGACCGAGCGTGAGAGTAAACAACGGCGCAGGAAGCATCGAAATCGCGCGCGGAATGGAACAGAACTAAGGCCCTTCTCCGGAATTGACCTGACTTTCTTCAAAATGATATAAAGACGTTTCATTGCAGCGGCTGTACGTGTGCGTTCGCTGCGGTGGACTCCGACGCGGCCAAACCTCAAACCACGAGTTTCTTGATGTGGAAGCGCGTATCCGGAATTGCCCAAGAAGGCGTTAAGTAAATTACAAACCCCCAATTCTTTCGAAGTTCTTTGGAGGAATCTTTATGCACAGCTGGCTCCCTACGGGCCTGATGCGGCGTGCAAGTTCCGCTCGCCGGATTCTCGCGCCGGTAGCCATGGTGTTCATGGTGGCCCTGGCAATTTCGACCTTCGCTTACGGACAGGCCGCGGCTCCTGCAGCTCAGCCGGCCACAGCGGCCACTGCCCCGCAGGCCGCCGCCCAGCCCGAATCGGCTACGGGATCGACCGCACCGGCACACCACGCAGGCGGCGAAGCCGGCCTGATCCTGCCGGACATGAAGAGCGTCAATTTCCTTGGCGGCACCGATGGGTACAAGCTGCTTTCCATCGGACTGATCTTCTGCGCGCTCGGACTTCTCTTTGGCCTGATGATTTACGTTCAGCTCAAGAACCTGCCCGTGCATCGATCCATGCGGGAAATTTCTGAGCTGATATATGAGACCTGCAAAACCTACCTTGTAACGCAGGGCAAGTTCATCCTGATCCTGGAAGCGTTTATCGCGATCGTCATCGTGCTTTATTTCGGCGTTCTGCAGCCGCTCGGCGCAATGCGCGTGATCATCGTACTGCTGTTCAGCCTTGTGGGAATCGCCGGCAGCTACGGCGTGGCCTGGTTCGGCATCCGCGTGAACACCTTCGCGAACTCGCGTACCGCCTTCGCCGGACTTCGCGGCAAGCCATACCCGATCTATGCCATTCCGCTCAAGGCCGGTATGAGCATCGGCATGCTGCTGATCAGCGTGGAACTGCTGATTATGCTTTGCATCCTGCTCTTCATTCCCGGCGACTACGCGGGTCCGTGCTTTATCGGATTCGCGATCGGTGAATCGCTGGGCGCAGCCGCGCTGCGTATCGCCGGCGGCATCTTCACCAAAATCGCCGACATCGGTTCCGACCTGATGAAGATCGTCTTCAAGATCAAGGAAGATGACGCGCGCAACCCCGGCGTAATCGCCGACTGCACCGGCGACAACGCAGGCGACTCGGTGGGCCCGAGCGCCGACGGCTTCGAAACCTACGGCGTCACCGGCGTCGCGCTGATCACCTTCATCCTTCTGGCAGTCCACGATCCTCGGGTGAAAGTTCAGCTGCTCGTCTGGATCTTCGTGATGCGCATCATGATGCTGGTGGCCAGCGCGGTTTCGTACTTTGTGAATGAAGCCATCGCGAAGAGCCGCTATGCCCATTCGGACGAGATGAACTTCGAAGCGCCGCTGACCTCGCTGGTCTGGATCACCTCGATTGTTTCCATCGGACTTACCTTCCTTGTTTCCAAACTCATCATTCCCATGTTGGGTGGCGATGCCAGCCTGTGGTGGAAGCTGTCCTTGATCATCTCCTGCGGAACGCTGGCGGGCGCCATCATTCCGGAGCTGGTCAAAGTCTTCACGTCGGTTGATTCGCGCCACGTGAGCGAAGTGGTTACTTCTTCGGAAGAAGGCGGACCTTCTCTCAACATTCTTTCCGGGCTGGTAGCTGGTGATTTCTCCGCCTTCTGGCTGGGAATCAGCATTGTGGCCCTGATGGCAATCGGTTTCTACGTAAGCACTCAGGGACTGGGCGCGGCCATGCTTGCTCCGGCCGTGTTCTCCTTCGGTCTGGTTGCCTTCGGCTTCCTTGGCATGGGACCGGTGACGATCGCCGTGGACTCCTACGGTCCGGTCACCGATAACGCGCAGTCCGTCTATGAACTGTCGCTCATTGAGCAGGTCCCGAATGTCCAGGCGGAACTGAAGAAGGACTTCGGCTTTGACGTGAACTTTGAACGCGCCAAGCACCTGCTGGAAGAAAACGACGGCGCGGGCAACACCTTCAAGGCGACGGCCAAGCCGGTGCTGATCGGCACCGCTGTGGTCGGCGCCACCACCATGATCTTCTCGATCATGATGGCACTGACCGATGGGCTTACCCGAAACACCGAGAGCCTTTCCCTGCTGCATGCGCCCTTTGTGCTCGGGCTCATCACCGGTGGCGCCATCATCTACTGGTTCACCGGCGCTTCCACCCAGGCAGTGACCACTGGCGCATACCGCGCAGTGGAGTTCATCAAGCGGAACATCAAGCTGGAGGGCGTGGAGAAGGCATCGGTCACCGATTCGAAGAAGGTGGTGCAGATCTGCACTGAATACGCGCAGAAAGGAATGTTCAACATCTTCCTGACCGTGTTCTTCGCGACCCTGGCATTCGCGTTCGCCGAATCTTACTTCTTCATCGGCTACCTGATCTCCATTGCGATCTTCGGCCTCTACCAGGCGATCTTCATGGCCAATGCCGGCGGCGCCTGGGACAACGCCAAGAAAGTGGTTGAGGTCGAGCTCAAGATGAAGGGCTCTGCCCTGCACGACGCCACAGTAGTGGGCGACACGGTGGGCGATCCTTTCAAGGACACTTCTTCCGTCGCCATGAACCCGGTGATCAAGTTCACCACCCTGTTCGGGCTTCTCGCTGTAGAGCTGGCGGAAAGCCTTCGCGGAGGCGAGAACCACATCACTACCATTCTGGCCGTTGTCTTCTTCCTGATCGCTGCATTCTTTGTGTTCCGTTCCTTCTACGGAATGCGAATCGGTGCGCAGAAAGCGCAAGCCGCGGCGAAATAGGTTAATCCTGAAACTACAAGGCCCGCCGCGTGGCGGGCCTTAACTTTTGATGCGAGCGCTTTACCCTGGCGGCCTGCCCGGAATTTTAGGGAGGGTAACGGGCTCAGTCCTGGGACCGGGCCCAACAGCATCTTTCATCTTGTCACGTACGCGTTTGGCCAGCTTCTCCACTTCGTCAGCTTTTCTGACCACATCGAGCGAGAGCAGGTTTTCATTCGATTTGTCTACAGCGGCTTTGAGTTCCGTTGCCAGTTGGAGCAAATGGTCAGTATCAGCTTTCAGGTCCTGCTGGCGCTTCAGATTGGCTTCTTTGAGACGCTGGGTCTCCTGTTCTTTTTCCATCTGCGAGGGCGTACGCGGCTCGTTTTGGGCCAGCAGATGGGGCGCAACACGAATCAAAAGCACGAGAACGAAAAACGAGAGCGGCAGGACGATAAACTTTGATTTCAGCGACACAACAATGCCTTTCATGCGCCGGGACACGCGGCGACAGACCGATGAATGAAGAGTGAAGCCGCTCCAATTATAAACAGCCATTTCCTCTCAGCTATAATCCGCAACGTGATCGAAGAGCGTTTCAGCAGCATCTGGCAGCAATGGCACAACTATCTGGTGGAGTGGACGCGCGACCGCGCTCCCAAGCTGCTGGTCATCCTGGTGCTGGCCTTCATCTTTGCGCGACTGCTGAAGGTGGTGACTCGCAAGGTGGTCGCGCTCTCAGAAAAGAGCGGTACCCGCGGGCAGGTGCGCACGCAACAGGTTAAGACCGTTGCCGGCGTTATCTACAGTGCAGGTCTGTTCCTGATCATCTTCTTCGCCGGAATGTCGGCGCTCAAAGATGCTTTCAACATCAATATCGAGCCATTGCTGGCCAGCGCCGGCATTGCCGGACTGGCAATCGGCTTTGGCGCCCAGACCCTGGTGAAAGACGTGATCAACGGCTTCTTCATCCTCGCCGAAAACCAGTTTGACGTGGGCGATACGATCAAAGCCGCCGGGGTCAGCGGGACGGTGGAAGAAATCACCATGCGCCGGACGATCCTGCGCGACGCCGACGGCACGCTGCATATCGTTCCCAACGGTTCAATCCAGATTGTGAGCAACACCACGCGGGACTGGTCGCAGGTAAGCCTGCACGTGGCCGTAGATTATGGCGAGAACAGTGACCGCATTGTGAGGCTGCTCAAGGACGTCGCAGAAGCCTTCTTCGCCGATGAAGAGATGCGCCCGGACGTGGTGGCGGAGCCGCAGGTGCACGGAATCGAACGCATTCGCGGCCTTGAGGTCGATTACCTGATCACGGTAAAGGTACGCCCAGGCAAGCAATACAATGTCGCGCGCGAGCTGCGCCGCCGCATCAAGACCTGCTTTGAGCAGCAGAATATAAAAGCCGGCTCGCCCACGCAGATGTATATCGGGCAAGGGCCGATCTGATTCGAGGAGAAACTCACAATGGATCTCGGGCTCAAAGGCCGTGGTGTGATCGTGGCTGCATCCAGTGAAGGCATTGGCCTTGCGACTGCGGAAGCCTTCGCGCGCGAGGGGGCGCAGGTGGCCATGTGCGCTCGTACCGAGACGACGTTGCGTGCAGCGGCCGATAGGCTCCGCAAGGATACCGGCGCGGAAATCTATGCTGAGCCGGTCGACGTGACTGATGCCGTAGCGGTACAGCGCTTTGCCGAGCAGGTGGCGAAGCAGTTCGGCAGGATCGACGTTTGCGTAACGAATGCGGGTGGTCCGCCGGCCAAGAACTTTCTCTCCGTCACTGCCGACGAGTGGCGCAAAGCCATCGATATGAATTTCCTCAGCGTGGTCCACCTCGCGAAAGCCGTAATTCCTTACATGC
>JBAIYI010000284.1:0-1928 GCA_037915955.1 Terriglobales bacterium | reverse complement strand
CGTCCAATGAGGTTTTCGAGGACTTCCGTGAATCACAAAGAGGCAGTGATTCGCATCACCGCCGCCGGAACCCGGTGAATTTAGCGTCAGGTTAGGTCCTTCCGCGTCGTGCCGGAAAGGAGTCTGGAGGTATATATGTCAAATCACGGCCTGCCGTTGAAGCTCGGATTCGCGGCTCTTTCTTTGGCGGCCTTGGCTCTCGTGCTTACGTCCACGAACTATCTTTCGTCCCAGGTCTCTGACGTAGACGTAAATGGCGCCGCCATGAAGCTATTCAGACCTCTTCCCGCGGTGATGGAGTCGCCTGACAATCCCATCACTGATGCCAAGGTGAAACTCGGCCGAATGCTCTATTACGAAACGCGCTTATCTGCCGGCCAGGACATCTCATGCAATAGCTGCCACTCGCTGGATGCGTATGGCGCGGAGTCGGAACGGGTTTCAACCGGCCATAAAAAACAGCAAGGCACACGCAATGCGCCCACCGTTTACAACGCGGCCGGCCATTTCGTGCAGTTTTGGGATGGCCGTGCGCCTGATGTCGAAGAGCAAGCCAAAGGCCCCGTGATGAACCCCATCGAGATGGCCATGTCTTCCGAAGCCGCAGCCGTCAGGGTGCTGGCATCCATGCCGGAGTATGCTGCCTTGTTCCGGCAGGCGTTTCCGAAGGACAAAGACCCAATTTCCTTCAACAACATGGCACTCGCGATCGCCGCGTTCGAACGTGGTCTGGTCACTCCATCACGGTGGGATCGCTTTCTGGCCGGTGACAAATCTGCTCTTACCCCAGCCGAAAAAGCAGGGTTCAATAAATTCGCGGCTTCAGGCTGCCCAGCGTGCCATAACGGCGCCTATGTCGGTGGAAATAGCTTTCAGAAGCTGGGCATAGTTACACCGTGGCCTGATCAGTCTGATTCCGGACGCCAGCGGATTACAAAGCAGGATGCCGACAAGCTGGTGTTCAAGGTTCCATCGCTGCGGAACGTGGCGAAAACGGCGCCATATTTCCATGATGGATCGATTCCTACGCTTGAAAAGGCAATCCGAGCCATGGCCGTGCATCAGCGGGGAAGTCAGCTCTCTGACGCGGACGTGAAATCAATTGCGACCTGGCTTGACACGCTGACCGGAGAGATCCCACTGGATTACATCAAAGCTCCGCAGTTGCCCAAGAGCACGCCGGGCACACCGGCACCCGCAGGCGAGTAGCGGCTACGGGTTCAGTCATGCAGTGCGAGCGCCGTGAATGAAAAAAGAGAGGACCGTGTCGGCAGGTCCTCTCTTCTAACTCGCGCACTGTGGCTCAGGGGGGCGCTGGCGAGTAGCTTCAGCAGTCGTCATAATTCAAGCTGCTCCCCATAACAACTCTAACTCCAGCTTACAGCGTTGCCCGCTTCACCACCGCTGCCATGGCGCGGTTGCGTTCGTAATCGCTGCTGATGGAATTTGCAGCCTTGATGTAGCTGTCGCGCAGCCCGCCGTCAAGCTGGTAGTTCTGCGCCACCATCTGCAGCACGCGCGACTTCTCGTAATCCGTCTTGATACCCTTCACCGCATCGATTACCTTGCCCAACGAAGCCGTGCTGAGCTTGTTTCTCTCCATCAGGGCCAGCAGGGAGCGTGAGCGCTCATAGTCGCTTCCCATGGAATCGATCACTTTCAGGTAGGTGCCCATCTGGTTCTCGTCGAACTTGTTGGTCTTCACCAGGGTGGTCAACACGCGCGACTTCTCATAATCGCTGCTCGCGCGTGAAATGTTCTCCATCGCCCTGTTCACGGAAGCCGGACTGAGCGTGTTGTTCTGCATCAACTCCAGCAGGTCGCGCGACCGCTCGTAGTCGGAGTGCATCGAGTCCACCACCTTCAGGTAGTTCGACATCTGCGCCTCATCAAACTTGCCCTGCTTGGCTACTCCGAGCAGCAGCCGC
>JBAIYI010000776.1:0-2219 GCA_037915955.1 Terriglobales bacterium | reverse complement strand
GCTCCAGATTCAGCTCCAGCACATTCACGCGCGGCTCTCCCAGAAAACCGAACTGGCGTCGCTCAGTGTGATTCAGAACGAGCTCACGGATCTTCTGCTCGCTGGCGCTTCGCGCCTTCGCCACCCGGGGAACCTGAAACTCGGCAGCCGCCGGCGTGATGTGCGGATCGAGGCCGGAAGCGGACGCGGTGACCAGATCGATAGGCACCGGCGTGCCGGGATTTTCTGCCTGCAGGCTGGCGACGTCAGCTTTCACGCGATCTAGCAACTTCTGGTTTGTCGGGCCGAAGTTTGTTCCGCCGGAGTTGCTGGCATCATACCCGTTGCTGCCGGCTGCGGATGGCCGGGGGTGGAAGTATGCGGCGCCGGTGAAGGGCTGGGCCAGCAGTCGCGAGCCAATCACCACGCCGTCGCGCCGGATCAACTGCCCGTTGGCATTGTCTTTGGCCAGCACCTGCGCCAGGCCGGTCATCGCCAGAGGGTAAACCAGGCCCAATAATATGGTTGTTGCCGCTGTATAAAGGATCGAAGTCAACAGGTTCTGTTTCATCGCTCACTCCCTCACGCCAGTCCCAGAGAACGCACAATCAGGTCAACCACTTTGATCCCAATAAACGGCGCCACCACTCCCCCGAGTCCATAAATAAGGAGGTTGCGTCGCAGCAGGGCCTCCGCGCTCATGGCCTTGTACTGCACGCCGCGCAGCGCCAGCGGAATCAGCGCAATAATGATGAGCGCGTTGAAGATCACCGCGGAGAGAACCGCCGATTGCGGAGTGGCCAGCTTCATGATGTTCAGCGCGTTCAGCACGGCAAACTTGCCCGCAAACATCGCGGGGATGAGGGCGAAATATTTCGCCACGTCGTTGGCGATGGAGAACGTGGTCAGCGAGCCGCGCGTCATCAAGAGTTGCTTGCCAATCTCCACGATTTCCAGCAGCTTGGTCGGGTTGGAATCCAGGTCGACCATGTTGCCGGCTTCCTTGGCAGCCTGCGTGCCGGTGTTCATGGCCACGCCCACATCGGCCTGCGCCAGCGCGGGCGCATCGGTGGTTCCGTCGCCGGTCATTGCCACCAGCTTGCCTTCGCCCTGTTCCTTGCGGATCAGGTCCATCTTGTCTTTTGGCGTGGCCTGGGCAAGGAAGTCATCCACGCCGGCTTCGCGCGCGATGGCAGCCGCCGTGAGCGGGTTGTCGCCGGTGATCATGATGGTGCGGATGCCCATGGACCGCAGCTGGGCAAAGCGCTCGCGGATTCCGCCCTTCACAATGTCCTTTAGTTCAACCACGCCCAGCGCGCGATTGTTTTCCGCTACCACCAGCGGCGTGCCACCGGAGCGTGCAATCGTCTCCACCGTTGCCTGTACTTCCTTGGGAAGGTAACTGCCGCCCTGCTCTAAATATTTGCGGATGGAGTCGGCGGCCCCTTTGCGAATCACGCGCCCATCAAAGTTCACGCCGGACATGCGCGTCTGCGCGCTGAACGGAACAAAGGTCGCCTGGTTCGCCGAGAGATCGCGGCCGCGCAGGTTGAACCTCTCTTTAGCCAGTACAACAATCGAACGGCCCTCCGGAGTTTCATCGGGCAGGGAAGAGAGCTGCGCCGCATCGGCAAGCTGATCATTGCTTACACCTGGCGCAGCGATGAAGTTTGTGGCCTGCCGATTCCCCAGCGTGATGGTGCCGGTTTTGTCGAGCAGAAGCGTGTCCACGTCTCCCGCAGCTTCTACGGCGCGGCCGGACATCGCCAGTACGTTGTGCTGGACCAGCCGGTCCATGCCCGCGATGCCGATGGCCGAGAGCAAGCCGCCGATTGTAGTTGGAATAAGGCAGACCAGCAGGGACACAAGGACAAACACGGTTTGCGGCGCACCGGAGTAGATGGCGAACGGCTGCAGCGTAACCACCGCAAGAAGAAAGATCACCGTCAGACCGGCGAGCAGGATGTTCAGCGCGATTTCGTTGGGCGTCTTCTGCCGCTCCGCGCCTTCCACCAGGGCGATCATGCGGTCCAGGAACGTCTCGCCGGGGTTGGAGGTGATCTTCACTTTGATCTGGTCAGAGAGCACGCGCGTGCCGCCGGTCACGGCCGAACGGTCGCCGCCGGCCTCGCGGATCACCGGCGCCGATTCTCCGGTGATCGCCGATTCGTCAACAGAAGCGACGCCTTCCATGATGTCGCCGTCGCCGGGGATCACCTCACCGGCAGAGACCAGCACCA
>JBAIYI010000895.1:0-16579 GCA_037915955.1 Terriglobales bacterium | reverse complement strand
TCGCATGCGCTGTCTGAGGACCGGATTGCCTCGGTGGGCACGGCAATCAGAAACGCAGAAGCATCGCATCTGGGCAGCAGTGCGGCGTCGAAGCTCAAGAGCCTGGCGGCGGAACTGAAGAAAGATGCCGGGGCAGCGAAGACTCCCGCCGATGCCAAGCGGCTGAACGACCTGGCGGCGATTCTGGAGAAACCAGCAGCGTAAGAGCCGCGATCAACGGTAAAAAGTGTGCGCCAGATCGAAGAGATCTGGCGCATTTTTTTAGCACACCATCTGCACAAACTAAACGCAAGGTCCCTCAAGCCTACTCGCGCGCTGATGATCCACCCCAACAAGCCAAGTACGGGCTTGTCGGGGGCCCCGGTTGACAGCGCGCGCTCGTTAACGGCTTTCGGGATGACGTCGTTAATGGCTTCTGAGAACGTTGGTGTGCATCCAAGTTATTTTGTTGCGATCAGCAACAGAGCTCCGATTCGCTTGAAATCTTTCAGCTCTTCTGCATTCTTGAACCACTTGCCAGAGTAAACATCGGGTGAGGGGCTGCGATCGGGAATGCGGCGGGACTGCACGTCTTTGAAGCCGTGCTGCTTCAGCAGAGCGATGTATTCGGCCTCTGATTTGGTCTGGACTGCCACTTTGAGCTCTGTGGCCCAACGCAGAGAGTAGTGATTGTCCTGATAGAGATTGATCAGAATGAAGAGCCTGCCGCCGGGAGCCATGACGCGGCGGAGTTCATCGAGGGCTTTTCCCTGATCGGCGTAGTAGTAGAAGGATTCCACGGAAAGAACCTTGGTGAAGTGATTGTCAGGAGCGGGGATTTTCTCAGCCGAACCCCAGACATATTTCACGTTGGCGATTCTTTGGGAGGCGTTCTCTGCCCGGCGGAGCATCTCGTCGGCGACATCGAGGCCCACGACTTCGCCGGCGGTGACTACTTTGGCTATGCGTCGTGAGGCCCAGCCGGTGCCGCAGCCGAGATCAAGCACGCGATCACTGGGCTTGAGGTCCATGAGCGCGAGCGTCTGCTCAGTGATGTCGGAATGGTGGTCTTCCATTTCGTCGCCACGACCGGCGGCGGCCCACTGGTTGAATTCCTGTTGAATTTTTTGATCGGCCTGGGAGGGGAGCAGGTCAACTTTGGTTTCCATACTTCTATGCTACATTGAGGAGTTTCGAACGCTCAACGCTGCGCGCATGATTGAAACACCCAATCCGAAGCAGAACCACGCAGAGGCTCTTTACTGCCCAAACTGCGCGCGTGAGGTGGACGATCCGCTTACGTGTGGCGATTGCTCGGCAGTAATCTGCCGGGTGTGCGGTACACCGCTGGAGTCGTCTGCAGACCTGGGAATTGGCTAAGACGATTGGCGCGGTCGTCCAGAGCTGCATACGCAAAACAGGATGGCCGGGAATGAACGCGGACCAGGTCCTGGGCCACACAGATGAACACAGGAAAAGATCGGCTCTTAGACCGGTGTCTTTGTCTTGCGCTCGGGATTGAAGAACGGGAGCTTTGCGACTGTTGCCGTTACTTTCTGGCGCTGGGCTTCAATCGTGATTTCCATGTGAAGTTTATTGCCGGGTTTCGCATGGCTAGTCTCGACGCTGGCCAGCGCGATCATCTTCTTCAACAGCGGTGACCAGGTGGTGGACGTCGCCTTCCCCACTTGCCGCCCGCCGGAGTAAACCGGAACGTGTACGCGAGAGGCCTGCGCCGGGGCCGCAGGAGTGAGGCCGAACTTCTCATAACGCTCTTCGATCTCGACCCAATCCATCTCAAGGCCGACGAGCTGGCGCGGCACGCCATTCTTTTTCTGCTCCACCA
Organism: Terriglobales bacterium; assembly: GCA_037915955.1. Classification (GTDB taxonomy): domain Bacteria; phylum Acidobacteriota; class Terriglobia; order Terriglobales; family Acidobacteriaceae; genus Angelobacter. The sequence continues at coordinate 14,754 of JBAIYI010000895.1, read as the reverse complement.
GCGCGGCTTTCCCGACGAAGTTCTCTTTCTCGAGGTGCACCATTCGCTCAAAGCCAAGTTCGAACGGCGAATACGACTGCGACGGGATGAGCGCTTTTTTGCTGCTGTTGTAATCGACTTCGATCAGCAGCAGGCCGGCTTCAATGCGGGCGACATCAAGAGCCAGCATTCCAGCGGCGTGAACATCAAACTGGCGACCTCCCTGCATGACGGCGTCCCAGACTTTGACGGCCTCGTTCCACGGAGCCCATATCTCATAGCCGAGGTCGCCTGTATAGCCAGTACGCGAGATGTCCACCGGCACGCCTGCAATTTTGCCGCTGGTCATGCGGAAATATTTGAGATTGGCGATATCGGCGTCGGCGATGGATTTGAGCAGTTTGCCGGAAGTCGGGCCCTGGAGAGCCAGCGCGGCGGTCTGCTCGGAGATGTCCTCGATCTGGACGTTCATGTTCAGGCCGTTCTGGCGAAACCAGCGCAGGCTGGGATCGGCGGCGGTCCAGCGATATTTGTTTTCCTCGAGGCGGGTGATCGTTCCATCGTCAATGACTTTTCCCTGCTCGTCGCACCAGCAGCAGTAGATCACCTGGCCGGGCTTGACCTTGTTGATGTCACGTGTGATCACGCGGTTCACCAGCTTGGTGGCGTCGCGGCCCTGCACAATATATTTGTAGAGTGGCGTGATATCGATCAGCGCGGCCGCGTTGCGAATGGCGTTGTACTCGTGCTCGTGGTGCACCTCATAACTGGAGACGGTGTAATAGCCGGACCACTCGCGGTAACTCAGGCTATGGCACAGGGCGAAGGTGCGCTCGTGAAATGCGGTACCAACGGGCATCGCTCAGGATTATACGAAAAGCTCAGCACTGATGACACGACACGACGCCAGTGTTTTACCGCGGAGGCGCGGAGACGTGGAGAAAAGCTCGGTAATAGATGATGCCGGGATGTTAAAATCGTCGTCTTACATGCTGCGCCTCATCCAATGGAGTGTTCTTCTCAGTGGCCTCTGAGCCATTCAGACGTTTTCGTGCGCGGTTTTCATCATCCACCCTTTATCTTCATCCTTTTTGCTTCTGCCGTGATTAGCCAGAAGCCAGGAGCTAGAAGCTGGTGGCTTCGAACAAATACGACGTGATCGTCATTGGCGGCGGGCACAACGGCCTGACCAACGCCGCGTATCTGGCCCGCGCGGGCAAGAAAGTCCTGGTGCTGGAGCGCCGTCACGTGCTCGGCGGGGCAGCGGTGACGGAAGAGATCTTCCCCGGCTTCAAGTTCTCAGTGTGCTCCTATGTGGTTTCACTGCTGCGACCGGAGATCATCCGCGACCTCGATCTTCCTCGTCACGGTCTGGAAATCCTACCGCTCGATGGCACGTTCACGCCAATGCCGAACGGAGATTATCTGTGGCGCGTGAATGATCACGGCAAGACGCGGCGCGAGATCGCGCGCCATTCCAAGCTCGACGCTGAAGCCTACGAAGAGTTCGGCAAGGCGATGCAGGCCATGTGCCGCTTCGTTAAGCCGATTCTCGGCATGGTGCCGCCTGACCCAGCCACGCTCAACCCAAAAGAGTTGATGAAGCTGCTGTTCATCGGCCGTCGTTTCCAGGGCATGTCTCACGAGGACAAATACAACCAGGTGCAGCTCATGACCATGAGCGCCATTGATTTTCTCGATCAATGGTTTGAGACGGACGTGCTTAAGGCCACGATGTCAGCTTCGGGGATCATCGGGACATTTCTAGGCGTGCGCTCGCCGGGCACGGCATACGTGCTGCTGCATCACTACATGGGTGAGATTGACGGTGCTTTCCGCTCGTGGGGATTTGCCCGCGGCGGAACTGGAGCCATCTCTAACGCGATTGGCGATGCGGCGCGTGAAGGCGGCGCGGAGATTCGGACGAAGGCACCGATCGCGAAGATCATCGTAAAGAACAATCGGGCGGTCGGCGTCGCGCTGGAAAATGGCGATGAAATCTATGGCGACGTGATTTCATCCAGCGTCGATCCACGACTGACGTTCCTGCGCTTCATGGAAGAAAAGCAGCTGCCGGGCGAGTTTGTGGAAGAGGTGAAGCGGTACAAGTTCCGCGGGTCGTCAGGCAAAGTGAACGTCGCTCTGGATGCGCTGCCGGAGTTCAAGTGCATGCCGGGACCGGGCGCTCACCTGCGTGGCGCGATCTCGATTTCGCCCAGCGTTGAATATATGGAGCGCGCCTACGACGATGCGAAGTACGGAAACTTCTCGCGCCGTCCGTACATTGACATGGTGATTCCTTCACTAACCGATCCCTCAGTAGCGCCGCCTGGCAAGCACGTGCTCTCCTGCTTTGTGCAATATGCGCCGTACAAGCTGCGCCCCGGGCTGAACTGGGATGAGCAGCGCGAGGCGTTTGGCAACAACGTGATTGACACAATTGCCGAGTACGCGCCGAATATCAAGGACATCATCATCAATAAGCAGGTACTCACGCCGCTGGACCTGGAACGCGAGTTCGGGTTGAGCGAAGGCAACATCTTCCAGGGCGAGCTCTCGCTGGAGCAGCTCTTCTTCCTGCGTCCCGTGCCGGGCTACGCGCAGTTCCGCACGCCGGTGAAGAGCCTTTATATGTGTGGATCGGCAACGCATCCGGGCGGCGGGATCATGGGTGCGCCGGGACGCCTTGCGGCGCTGGAGATCCTGAAGGATGCCGGAGGCGCGAAGTAATGGCCGAGACGCGCGACGTGATCATTGTGGGCGGCGGCCATAACGGGCTGGTGACCGCGTTTTATCTGGCCAAGGCCGGATTCAAGCCATTGGTGCTGGAACGCCGCGCACAGACAGGCGGAGCGGCAATCACTGAAGAATTTCATCCGGGCTTCCGCTGTTCGACATTGGCACATGCTGCCGGGCCATTGCTGCCAGAGGTCGTGCGCGACATGCACTTGGAACGGCACGGTCTAAAGCTGATCACGCCGGAGGCTGCTGTAACGGCTCTCTCGCCCGATGAGCGGGCACTCACGCTCTACAGCGACAGCAAACGCGCTGCTCAGGAGATCGCGAAGTTCTCAGCGAAGGATGCGGAGCAGTACCCGGCCTTTGAGGAGTCGCTCGGGAAGATCAGCGGCGTGATCGCCCAGGCACTGAAGCTGACACCACCGGACATCGACGATCCGAGCCGGGCTGATTTATGGGGCATGCTCACCACCGGGCGCGCATTGCGCAAGCTGGGCAAGAAAGATATGTATCGCGTGCTGCGCTGGGGCCCGATGGCCGTGGCCGATCTGGTGGCTGAGTTCTTCGAGACTGAGCTCCTGCGGGCAACGATTGCGGCGAGAGGAATCTTCGGGACGGCGCTGGGGCCATGGTCAGCCGGAAGCAGTTTGGTATTGCTCATTCGCGCGGCTGGAGACTCACACCCTGCGGGATCGGCCAGCTTTGCTCAGGGCGGCATTGGCGCAATTACAGCGGCGATGACGGCTGCGGCCAAAGAGGCCGGCGCGGAGATCCGCACCGGCGCCGACGTGAAAGAGATTCGCGTGAAGGACGGAGCAGCCACAGGCGTAGCGCTTGCTTCCGGAGAGGAGATTTCTGCCCGCGCTGTAATCTCGAACGCCGATCCACGGCGCACGCTGCTCAGCCTGGTAGATCCAACGCATCTGACGCCGGATTTTGTGCAGAAGCTGCAGAACATACGCATGCCGGGAACCGTAGCCAAGATGAATTTGGCGCTTTCAGCGCTGCCGAAATTTAAAAGCGTGAACGGCGATGGCGCAGCCCTGCGCGGCCGCATTCACATTGGACCGGAGATTGACTATCTGGAGCGCGCTTTTGATGAATCAAAGTACGGAAACTTTTCACAGCACCCGTACCTTGAAGTGACAATTCCATCACTCGGGGACCCGTCACTCGCTCCCGCCGGCAAACACGTAATGTCGATTTACGTGCAGTACGCGCCGTTCAAGCTCAAAGGCGGAGACTGGGACAGCCAGCGCGACGCGCTGGGCAACACAGTGGTGAAGACTCTGAGCGAATATGCGCCGGGAATCGCCGACCTGATCGAAGATGGGCCGATCATTACGCCGAAAGATCTGCAGACAGACTACGGCCTGACCGGTGGACATATCTTCCATGGCGAACTGGCGCTGGACCAGTTCTTCACCATGCGTCCTTTGCTCGGGTGGGCGCGATATGGGACGCCGATTCGCAATCTGTATTTGTGTGGATCGGGAACCCATCCCGGCGCAGGGCTGACGGGCGGCTCGGGGATGAACGCGGCACGAGAGATTGGCAAGGCTCTGCGGGGCTAGTTGTTGTTCACCGCGAGACGCGGAGGAGGTGTTCTTTTAAAGCCTCTGAGCGTCGCGAGGGATCTCATAGTTTCAACCTCAGCACGATTCATACAAATGCAAGGGCCCTCAGGCAGACTCGCCCGCTGATGAAAACGCGGGTTCGTTGGCGGCCTTCGGGATGACGTATCCTATGGATGGGGGAGCTCTGATGTGGATCAAAACTCCAAATACCACCCAGATGACTCACGGAGACTTTTCTGATGTCCTCGTACTCCAACGTCCGTCCTGAGCTAGCAGTCTCTGAAGCATTGACCCTGCCGCAGCGCTACTACACCGATCCTGTCTGGTTCCAGCGCGAGGTGGAGGCCATCCATTTTGAAATGTGGCTTTGTGCCGGGCGGAGCGCGCAGATTCCCAGTGCGGGCGATTATTTCGTGCGGCGGGTCGGCAACGCGAGCGTTATCATCACGCGCGACGAGCAGGGAGAGATCAGGGCTTTTCATAACGTCTGCCGCCATCGCGGCACGCTGCTGTGCAAAGACGAGCAAGGCAGGTTCAACGGACGCATCCAGTGCCAGTATCACGCGTGGACTTATAAGCTCGACGGCACTTTGGCCAACGCGCCGCACATGGAAAAAGTGGTCGGGTTCTGTGAGGCTGATTATCCGCTGAATGCGGTGGCCACAGCGACCTGGGATGGACATATCTTCATCAATCTCTCGGCCCGGCCGATTGCCTTCTCGGAGCATCTGGCCGGGCTGGACCAGAAATTCCGTCCTTGGCGTATGGAAGAGCTGCAAATGGTGGAGCGCCGCGTTTATCAGCTCAAGGCGAACTGGAAGCTGATCATCCAGAATTATTCGGAGTGCCTGCACTGCCCGATTGTGCATCCGCTGCTGCAGAAGCATTCGCATTACATGAGCGGCGACAATGAGCCGCCTCAGCCCACGTATCTGGGCGGACGCATGGACCTGCGCGAGGGCGTAAAGAGCCTGACCATGGACGGGACGACATCTCGTTGCGCGCTGCCAGGTCTCAGCAGCGACGACCAGCGGCACGTGTACTACTACTGCATCCTGCCGAACTTTCTGCTCAACCTGCATCCCGACTACATGCTGACATTCACCATGTGGCCGAAAGCGGTGGACCAGACGGAGATCGTCTGCGAGTGGCATTTCCATCCTGATGAGATCAAAAAGCCCGGCTTCAACCCGCGGGATGCGGTGGAGTTCTGGGACATCACCAACAAGCAGGACTGGGAGCTTTCAGACATGGCGCAGCAGGGTATCAGCTCACAGGGCTACCAGCCGGGGCCATTTTCGAATCGCGAAGAACTGCTGCTGGCGTTGGACAGGTGGGTGCTGAACAAAACAACCCGTTAGGGCATGCAAAACCAATGATGATCGTTCTGCGTGCGATTATTGGAAAGCCAGCACTTGCGAGATGAATTCCGCTTTCGCCAACTCCTGCTTAGAACCGTCAGGCTGGCGTCTCCAGATTCGGGAGCCATCGCTCACAAGCAACGCACCGTTTCCGGCCAGATCAAAGGTGAGTACGCCTTCTTCCAACACCTTGTTCTCTCCTGAAGGCGAGCGCTGGATCAGGGTCCACGAGCGCGGGATCCGCCAATCATTCCTGCCCAACAACGACTTCACTGGTGCGCGATTCGCCTGGGCGAGGTTGTTCATGATGAGCATCTGACGCATATCCATCTCTTTCTGGCGTGCGCCCCCTGAACTCACCAACGTATTGCCCGTATATTTCATGGTGAAGATGTTCACGAACTGGAAAAGCGCAAAGAGCAGGCGGAATGGCAAGAGAACCAGATCCAAAGCTGCCCGGAAGGGATTGAATCGGGGGCTGGGATGCTGGTAGGGCTTGGAGATACAGTAGAGATTGCCGTGAGCATCCATCCTGGGCGAGAGGAAGTCCCGTTGCTCGTCTTCCAGGATGGTGGTGATTTCTCCCGAGGCCAGATTCAATCTTTCGATCCGGCTGGGTGAACTGCCTACGGGAACGCCGTGCTGATTGCGCGCTACTCCGGCGGACTGGAATATCAGTTCGTCATTCGCACCGGGAACCCATGCGGGTGAGAGGTCCAGCGAGTCACCCTGGGTAACCTCGCGCAAGTCGGAACCATCCTCATTCATCACCGCGAGATGCGACTCTGCTTTGGCTCGGATGACGCAGGCAATCCTACGGTCAGAATCACGTGAAGCCAGTTGTCCGACCTGGAAGTCTGACGTGTGCAATAGACGTTTCTCGTCGGCTCCGTTGTCACAGCTGCGAAAGACGCCGCCAATCTCGTGAGTCGCCAATGAATAAAGAAACTCTCCGGAGCGGGAGCCCTTTGAGATCGCATTCACAACGACCGGAATTTCCATCTCGAGATTGGGTTGGCGCCAGAGCAAGCCTCCGGACATGAATCTGGCTCCGCTTCCCTGCGTCTTCCACGCATTGCGGTTCTGGATCTGAGCGGCCCGATCAAGAATCGACTGCCCAAACTTGCTTTCAATCAGCTGCGGCGGCTGGCCCGGCTTCGTCGCGTAAACCCTGCCCTGAGAAATGTAGAGAAAACTCTCGTCCATACCGCGCATTGTAGGAAGAAAATAGCGCTTCTCACCACATTACTTAAGGAATGCGCGATAGTGCGCAAGCGAGGGCGCCCAATCCGAATCCTTTGAACTTTGCTCAGGCACCCGGTTGCTGAAAGCTCATGGACTACTCAGGGCAGGTTCAGCGCTCCACAACTTCAACTCACCCGGAACAGCATCGGAGCGCCTGGGGTGCAGGCACTCGCAGAGAACTGGTTGCATCGCTTAAGGTGTTTTTCTTCTGCGCAAAAAAGTGCGGTGTACACCGCAGCAGCTCTCGAATTTTTACAACCTGACTTCCGCCTTAACCTTCCAACCAAGGGTCTGAGAAACACTCAGTCAGTGAAGGTGACGATATGCTTTGGACCATTTTTGTAATCCTGCTTGTTCTGTGGCTGCTGGGGGTAGTGAGCAGCTATACCATGGGCGGATTCATTCACATCCTGCTCGTGTTGGCGTTGGTGGCCCTGGTTTTCCAGTTGATCACGGGAAGACGAACGGCTGTATAGAAGTCGCCAACTCAAAACGCAAACTTAAAAATCCCAGTGGAGGTGTTATGGATAAGGACCGTATCAAAGGCGCGGCTGAAGACATGAAAGGGCGTGTAAAACGCCAGGTGGGCGAATGGACAGGCGACGACAAAGCCCAGGCGGAAGGCGCTGCCGAACAGATCAAGGGCAAAGCCCAGAACGTAATGGGCAAGGTGAAGGACGCCGCTCGTGACGCAGCCGATGACGTGAAGCGTGACGATCACGCGGAACGGAAAGACGACGCAGCGTAAAACAGATTTGGTTTCGCTCCTTGAAAAAGCGAAAGGGACGGCCGCTCTTGCCGTCCCTTTTCGTTTGTACCTGCAGCGTTACAGCATGCCGCTTTACGCAACTTCAACCAGGAGATTGCCGACTTTGTCGGCCTGAAATGTAAAACCCGGGGGCACAACAGTAGTTGCGCTGTATTCGGTAACGATTGCCGGCCCGCGGAGGCGCCTGGCGGGACGCAAGAGCCCGCGGGGGACGATTTGCGTCTTCCATTTCCTGCCGTCGAAAAATGCTTCCGCAGTGGCGGCCTGCAGCTTCCACGCATGGTCTTCCACGCGCATTTTTTCCAGCTTCTCCGGTGAGGCCACCCGGCCACGCAGCCGAACGGTGACGATTTCAATGTCACGCGCGGGATCACTGTAGCCGTAGCGGCGTTTGTGTTCGGCGGCAAAGCGGTTGAGGATGTCCGGCCCGAAAGGCAGGCTGAGCTCAAAGCCCTGCCCGCGATAGCGCAGGTCAGCGCTGCGCTCATATACTGCTCTTCCCTTCCAGTTTTCCGCCGCGAGTTCGGCAGCCACACGCTGCTGGAGTTCGTTGTAAATCGAGGTGAGCTGCGTCTTCAATTCGCCGGACAGCTTGCCGGCGGGAACGCGCAGCAACACAGTGCGTGAGTGGTCTTTCACCACGTCACTGATCAGAATGCCGAGCGCTGAGAGAGCGCCGGGATGAGCAGGGACCAGGACACGCGGAATCCGCAGCGAGCGAGCCAGCTCACAGGCATGCATTGCACCGGCGCCGCCAAACGCGACGAGGGTGAAGTCGCGGGGGTCGTGTCCGCGTTCGATAGAGACCACGCGGATGGCCTTTTCCATGTTGGCGTTCACCACGCGCACTACGCCGGCAGCGAACTCCTGAAGAGTGAGTTTGACGGCGCGGTCCTTGAGCCACCGCTGGACGGTCTCTTTGGTTCGCGACAGGTCAAGGGTGAAGTCGCCACCCAGAAATTGTCTTGCGGGTAGACGGCCCAGCAGAAGATTGGCATCGGTGACCGTGGGCTGTTCGCCTTTGCCGTAACAGATTGGACCTGGATCGGCGCCGGCTGATTCGGGCCCCACGCGCAAGGCGCCGCCGGCATCGAAACGCGCCAGTGAGCCACCGCCTGCGCCGACGGTATGAATATCGAGCACGGGCACACGTACCGGCAGGCCGGCAACTTCGCCTTCATTGGTGGTGGAGGCGTGTCCGTCCACCAGAGCCACGTCACTCGAGGTCCCACCCATGTCAAACGTGATCAGCTTGCTGAGGCCGCTACGGGCGGCAACGGCAGCCGCGCCAACCACTCCACCGGCAGGACCAGAGAGCACCGTGCGCACGGGCTGTTTCGCCGCGGTCTGCACAGCGGTGATTCCACCGCTGGACTGCATGACGAAGATGCGCGCCGGCTTGCGGCCGGATTGATGCGCGTTGAGGCGCTCCTGAAGCCCCAGGAGATATTTCTCCATGACTGGCTGCAAATATGCATTTACGAGAACTGTGCTGGCACGCTCGTATTCGCGGAACTCAGGCAGGATCTGGTGCGAGAGCGAGAGCGGAACGTTCAAATCAGCAAGCGCTTTGGCGACAGCACGCTCGTGCTCAGCATTGGCGAACGAAAACAGCAGGGATATTGCAATCGCCTGGGGCGATTGGGCGCGGAGCTTTACCGTGAGAGTGCTTAGGCTGGCAGCGTCAGGAGCCTGTAAAACGGATCCGTCGGCGGCAAGGCGCTCGGCGACACCGAATCGCAGCTCGGGTGGAGCAAGGGCGGGTTCCTTTTCAAAGAAGAAGTCGTACAGGCGCGGACGGCTCTGCCGCCCGATCTCGATGGAGTCTTCAAACCCGTCCGTGGTAACAAAAGCCACGCGCGCGCCTTTGCGCTGCAACAGCGTGTTAGTGCCCACGGTGGTGCCGTGAAGCACAGTCACTTCTGGCGCTTCGCCGGCAATGCGCGAGACAGCACCGGCGATGGCCTGCGAAGGGTCAGCAGGCGTGGAGAAGACTTTGAGCACGCGAAGATGAAGGCGGCCTGCTCGCGATTCAAGCCACACACAGTCCGTGAAGGTGCCGCCGCTGTCAATGGCGATTCGGATGGATGAAGGGGATTGGGGCGGCATGCGAACTGGCGATTCTAACAAGTTTTCGCCGACAACAACCACAAGTCTTTAACCACGAAGGGCACAAAGGAACACGAAGGGAGACCTTGTGAAGAAACACGGTTCTATGATCCGCTGGCCAGGGTGAAGGCTTACAGTTTTTTGCCCATGAGCAGCCCATCGAGCGAGTCCATGTAGTAGCGCGGCAGCGACTTCAGGACGGAGTAGCCAGACTTCTTATAGAAGCGCAAGGCGCGCTCGTTGTCCACGGCGACTTCAAGGATCACCTCTTTGCAACCCGCTTTCTTCAGGTACGCTTCGGCGTGGCCGATGAGCAATTGGCCGAGGCCGCTCTTTTGAACGGCGGGTTCCACGTCAATGGTAATGATGCGGCCCATGGTTGCGGCGAAGCGCCGCGGACGGAAGGCGTCCGCGATGATGAAGCCCTGGATCCTGCCTGAATCATCAGAGGCAACAAAGGTGCGTGCGGTACGCAGGCTGAGAAAGTAGCGCATTTCCTCCTCAGGGTAGGCGATGCCCTCCACAAAACAGCGATGATCGATTTCCATGATGCGCGCGAAGTCCTGTTCGCGATAGGGGCGCAGGGTGAACACCACAGCATTGTAATGAAGATGCGGCAAAGACCAGAACTACAGGAGGGCAGTTCTGGCCTTCCCGGGCAGGACGCTGATCGGCTGGGAACCTAGACGGCGATGCGCTCGCGCTCGGACTGCAGCACGACTTTGATCCAGCCGGGGCTGCGGCGATCGAAGAGCTTGTAAGCCTCAATCACATCCATCATGGGTTCCACCTGGTGAGAACGTCAGTGGTATCAATCACTCCCGCATGAACAAGTTCCAACAGCCGGGGAATGTATTTGCGATGGCTGCAGTTCCCCATTTTGATAGTGAGGTTCTTTTCCATAGCCTGACCGATGGGGAAGTATTCACGGCTTCCCTGTAAACGCCAATGATGAAGAGCGCACCGGCTTTGGCCGCGGATTCACCGGCCCACTCAAGCGCCTGCGAGGGCGCGTCGCCGGCGTGCCAGTTTGCGTGAGTTCAGAAACCGATGGTGATGTAGAGGTTGGGCTCGAAATAGAGGACGAACCGCCTTATGATGTTGAACCAGAGTTGTGGAGTGCAGGCTCCGGAGGTACGAGATTGAGAGGGTATGTGAAAGCCGCAACTGTTCGCGATCCACTCCCGCTTTGCTTATCTCTACTGCTGTGCCTATGCACTGGCTGCGGAAGCAATCAGATGACGCACCCGGATTGTTCCGTAGCGCCCAATATTGACGTGGCGCCGCAATCAGCCACCGCGGACCACGCGGCGGCGACACCGGGAAACACAACCAGCTTTGTAGGTGCAGATGGAACTCCGAACGGCTGTCTGCCAACACCTGGTGCGATCAGGCTGGACCTGAAATGGTCAGTTTCAGACACGACGAATGCCACGATCGGTAATACTCCGAATGTGGATTATGGCGTGGCCAAATGCATCAATGCTGCTCCCGCTCCGATCACCGTTACAGCCACGGCCCAGAACCGATTGGGACAGACGATATCGGGCACGGCATCGCTGACATGCAAGTAGTTTCCATTTGCGGTTTCCTGATGGAGCTTGCTTGACGAGGTTCGTGTTTCCCAGGGAGCGGTCGCCACTGAAAACAGAATCTTCGAACGGCTTACTTACCTAAGATGATCATCCGCATTCAACTCAGGGCACGCACGGCCGTTGTGGGTGTCAGGCATGTCAGTTCGCGGGCGACCGTGCTCGTCATGATTGTGGAAGAAGCAGTTTTCTGCCTTTGAGGATTTAGGCATTGCCGCTGAACCTTAAGATATCTCTCAGATTTTGGATCAAAACCCCAATTCGTTCCAGTGATCCGCCTTACAAGCTTTTTACCCGGAGTTTACTTATGCGCTGCGGAAAGAATGGTTCAATTGTTTGCACATTGGGTATTTGCAACAACGGGGGAGAAAGGTTTCATATCGCCAATGGCGACGAATACTTTGCCGGTCCGGGCCGGCACGACGGATGCAACGCATGGAACAGGCCGCTTGCGCGTACTGGTGGTGGACGATTCCGCTGACCTGCGCGACCTGATCTGCACGCTGCTGGAAGCCGAATATCAACTGCACGTCGTTGGACGCGCGTCCGACGGCACGGAAGCCCTGGCCATGGTTGCGGAACTGCAACCCGACCTGGTGCTCAGCGACCTTAATATGCCAAAAATGGACGGCCTTGCCCTGACGGCAATCGTCACGCGGCACTTCCCTGCCGTAACCGTGGTGCTCATGTCCGGGGACGATTCACCGAACATCCGCGCCGAGGGCGCGGCATGCGGCGCACATGCGTTCATCCACAAACCCAAACTCTCGCGCGAGCTGGCGGCCACCTTGAAGCAGATTTGCGTGGCCGGAAGCGCGGGCAACGCATAAAGTCGTTCATCCTACCTGACGAGAAAAGGCACAGCGCACGCTGTGCCTTTTTAGTTTGCCGAGCCGCAACGATTCAGAGACGCTCGATCAAATGGTAAGCGTCTCCCGTTCCGGGGATTGATCTGATCACGAAACCGCGATGCTCGAGCATCACACGAAGCCTGGGATTGGGCCGAGCACATGAGACAGCGTGCACAATCCATTCGACCGTTGATAGGGCCCGCAACTGCGCATAGCGTCGCGCAACCGAAGCCAATGAAACCAGAACGCCTTCTCCGCCGCCTTCGATTTGAGCAAGTTCGATTACGAGACTCTGCTGATCTACCTTGAAGGATCCCAGCAGCGTAGCTGTTCCAATCCGAAAGGTGATTGGTTCACCTAGAAGAATCAGATCCTGGATAGCGTCTTCCGGCATCGCCAGAATCTGCTCCTGGGTGAGTCCCTCAAAGAGGATTTCCCTTCGCATGGGAGCACTCTAACATGAGTAACTCCACGCACCATTTCGGATGCTCGTTACTTTTCGCGCCCCGCGTCAAATAAGCTGCTGAGGAAGCGACCCAGCCCGTCGAGATCGAGGAAGATGGCGGTCTCGTCAATGCCGGCAATGGACAGGTCCGCCGGATTCGTCCTGTCCCGCAACCCACGCACGACCTGTGACCCGCGTCACTTCGTTGCACCAGGAATGCTGCTACATTCCCCGCCAGCCATCGCAATGAAAACAGACGGTGCTCGCGCGGTGGTGTGCTTATCCCCGCCTGCGAGCCAGCACCGCAGGAGCAAACTTCAACAACATTCTGGAGGCTTCAAATCATGACTCGAATCGCATCACGCGTCTTGGCAGCGGCTCTTGTATTCATGCTTCTGCCTGGACTTGCTTTTTCGTCCGATGGCAATTCAGCCAGCAACAACGCCCCCGCAAACAGCGCTAACACGGCAGCTCCCGGGGCACCCGCAGCACCACCCGCAGCTGTGGCTGATCCGCTGCTGCGCCTGATGGTGGCGCAGGGACTTGTGACCGCAGAAGAAGTTGGCAAGCTGGCGGGCGTGCCATCTTCCGAGTTGCGCGACCGCCTGCTGCTCCTGCTATTGACGAAGAACAAAACGTCGCTCACCGCGGCCGACCTGAATGCGCTGAACGGGAGCGCGACCGCCACAAGTGAGGCAGCCCCGGCTGATGCGACAGTATCAGGGCTCGGACAGCAAACCGGCCCGCCGCAGCCTCCGAAGACGCCGCCGCCGAGCGGACCGATTCCGGCGATCGCACCGATCCGCGTGATGCAGGTGGACCCGGCGAAGCACGAAGGATTCATCCCGGACATCAAGATCGGCAAGAGCATCAACATCAAGCCGTATGGATTTATCAAGGCCAGCGCGGTCTATGACACGTCGTCGCCTTACGGCAATGACTTCCCGCTGCCGGGCTTTATTGGCGACATCAACACCGTGGACGCGATGCCGGAATTCCATGTGAAGGCGCGCTTCATCCGGCTGGGATCGAACTTTGAATGGCTCGACACGCCCAAGGTGGTGGTGACCGGCAAGATTGAAGCCGACTTTGAAGGCAACTTCAGCCGCGCCAACAATCGCAACATCAGCTCAATTCGCTCGAACATGTTCTCCTTCCGCGTGGGCTATGGCCGCATTGACTTCCGCCCGTCCGATACCACAAGCGTGTTCGCGCTCTTTGGCCAGGACTGGACTCCGTTTGCTTCCTCAACGCTGCCCAACCTGTTTGAGACCACCGGCCTGGGCGTAGGCTTTGGATCACTCTATGAGCGGGCGCCGCAATTCCGCGCCGGCCTGCAGCACAAATTCGGCGGCATGTCATTCGCTCCGGAAGTCGCCGTGGTTTATCCGGCGTTCGGCAACCTTCCCTTAAACGTGGCCGACCAGCTCGGCTACGGCGAGCGTCAAGGCGCAGACTCGGCGCGACCTGAAGTGCAGGGCCGCCTTGTGTTCCAGTTCCAGGCTGACCATGCTGCGGGCGTGGCTCCGGCGCAGATCATCGCCAGCGGCATGTACGGCAAGCGCAACGTGGTGGTGCTGGCTTCCGCAATCCCGGCCGCGTTCAAGGCTGCGTTCCCAACCGGTCTTGAGCTGGAATCTGATCGCCACGGCTTCACCGGCGAGATCCAGATCCCAACGCGGTTCATGACCGTTATCGCCAAGTACTACAACGGCACTGACCTGCGGTTCTATTTCGGTGGCCAGCTGCTGACCCAGTTCAACGACACCACCGGACTGACCGGCACCGCAACGGCGCCGAGCATCGACGGCTCTTCAACCGTGGTGCTGGGAAACCGCGCGGGCGTTCCCGTGGTGGCTTCGCAGTTCCCGGGGCGCTCCCAGGGCGGCTTTGTGAACGTCGGCTTCCCGCTCTCGCGCATCTTCAACGCTGATCCGGCCGGACGCAACGCCGGATGGGCCTTCTACCTGCATTACGGACAAGACTCGGTCTTTGCGCGCAACGTACGCCGCTTTGGCGGAGGCCGCAACCGCAGCGACGTGGGCGCCGGCACGCTGCAGTACAAACTCAACAACTTTGTCACGTTC
>JBAIYI010000651.1:0-3745 GCA_037915955.1 Terriglobales bacterium | reverse complement strand
ATGACGAAATCGTTTTGCGAACTACACGGCCTGACAATCCCCGTGGTGCAGGCGCCCATGGCGGGCGGCCCCACCACGCCGGAAATGGTGGCCGCAGTCTCGAATGCGGGCGGTCTCGGCTCACTCGGCGCGGAATATCTCTCGCCTGCGCAAATTGAAAAAGACATCGCGCGCATCCGCCAGCTCACGCAGCGGCCGTTCGCGGTCAACCTCTTCTCACCCGACGCCGACCAGTCCCTCTCGGGTGACTTCGCCGCCGTCGCTGCCTTCCTCCGCCCCATCCACGAACGACTCGGCATCGCCCCGCCGGAGCCGCCAAAATCACCCGGAGAAAACTTCGAAGAGCAGATGGCAGTCCTCATCGGTCTCAAGGTCCCGATCATCAGTTCCACGCTCGGACTCTTCCCTGCCTCGATCATGGACCGCCTCAAGCGCGAAGGTATCTACGTGATCGGCACCGCAACAACAGTGGAAGAAGCCAAGCTACAAGCCGCCTCCGGCGTGGACGCCATCACCGCACAGGGCAGCGAGGCCGGCGGACATCGCGGGACGTTCACTACGGACGCCGAGCAGGCGCTCGTCGGCACCATCGCACTTGTCCCGCAGATTGTCGACGCGGTTAAAGTTCCGGTGCTTGCCTCCGGCGGCATCATGGACGGACGCGGCATTGTCGCTGCGCTCAGCCTCGGCGCAGCCGCTGCGCAAATGGGTACAGCGTTCCTCGCGTGCGACGAATCCGGCGTCAACGCTTCCTTCCGTCAGGCGCTCCTCGCCGCGCACGAAGACCAGACCACCGTGACCCGCGCGTTCTCCGGACGTCCAGCTCGCGGCCTGCGCAACGACTTCATCGATCGCTGGAACCAATCCGGCCTCATGCCCATGTCGTTCCCCTGGCACAATACGCTCACCCGCGCCATGCGCCGCGCCGGAGCATCCGCCAACGACAGCAGTGTGCAATCGCTCTGGGCCGGCCAGGGTCTGCGCATGCTGCGCCGCGGATCGGCAGCGTCAATAATGGATCAACTTCGCCATGAAATTATCGAGGCCATAAAAGCAACGCGGGCCCGCCTGCCTCTTGCTTTGCAGTGAGCCCGCATCGCGGAGGAGTTCATCTGCAATTGTTAGCTGGTCGCAGCCGTTAGCCTTCGTGGCGTCAACACTGCCAGCAACAAGCCCAGCGCAAACAAAAAAGGCACATCACCCCAAAGATGCCCAACATGTTCAGGATTGACCAGAGACTGCACTCCCATAATCGCCGCATGCACAAAGCTCGACCACACGGTAAACCAGATCAGGCTCAAGTGTTCGAGCGGCTTGCGGCTGGCAATCAGCAGAAATATTCCCAGCGTGGCGTAAACACCCAGAATCATGTCCAGGTAATTTGCGTGGCCTGTTCGGTGCCACGCCCACCCGGAAGGCCACACCTGAATGAATGACCAAATCCCCACAATGAACGCCACCCCGACCACACGCAGAGCAATTCGCAGATTGCGCGTGGTATCAGGTTGCGGCAACTTCAACTCTTTTGCGCTGTTCCGCTGTTGAGAGTAGCGGATAACATTTTGCGTTTGCTTGTCCTGAATAGCTGACATTTCTCTTCCTTTCTCCTTAAGACAGCCCTCCCCCTAGCTCCCAAATTCCCCGACACGCTCAGCCCTCGTCATAGATCCTCAGTGCCATCGCGCCATGCGTGGTTGCGGCTCCGGCGCGCAGTGCAGCCGCAAGAAATGCGGTTTCGGTAACTTCTTCGCGGCTCGCGCCGGCGTTCTTGGCGTTCTTCACGTGCACGTCAATGCACCATGGGCACTGCGTGGTGCAGGCCACGGCCAGCGCAATCAGTTCGCGATACTTCTTCGGAATGGCTCCATCTTCCCGCTGAGTAATTTTGTCCAGGTTGAGCCAGGCATTGAATTCCGTCGGCGCAAGCTTGCCCATCTCCTTCAGCATCCGCAGGTCGCCACGATCATGGTAGTGTCCGCTCATTGCTCCTCCTTCTTTGGGCATCGCATGCCCAATGTCTTTTGAGAGTAGCCTCCGGCAGCTTGCCATCCAAGTGGCAGATATGCCATTGTAGGTAGGTGATCGCGCCAGAGGCCCGATTCGCGCAACACCGGGCAGCGCAATCATGCAGGAGTGCTTATGATTGACGTCACCGTCCTTTTGCTTCCAGACACGTTCTCCTCCACCGCCATCGGCCCCATGGAAGTATTTCGTCATGCCGGAACGTTGTGGAACCATCTCACCGGCTCGCGGCCCATGCCGCGGTTTCGCGTAACCACTGCCTCGGCTGACGGTCGCGCCGTGAAGTGTGACGGGCCCATCAACATTCAGCCCGATCGAGCGCTCAGCGAAATTCGTAAGACGGACCTCATTTTTATTCCCACCACAGGTCTCCATATAGAGGATGTGGCAGGAGTCAACGCAGCAGTCATTCCCTTTCTGCGACGCTGGCAAAAGCGCCGTGCTGCCATCGCTTCGGTATGTTCCGGAGTAGGCTTGTTGGCGTCTGCCGGCATGCTGGATGGCAAACGCGCCACCACACACTGGGCGCTGGCGGATAAGTTTCGCCAGATGTATCCCAATGTGAAGTGGATGCCGGAGCTGATGGTCACTGAAGATCGCGGATTCTACTGCGGCGGCGGTGTGCACGCTGCGCTCGATCTCAGCCTCTATTTAGTAGAGAAGTTCTGCGGTCACGAAGTAGCCATGCAGACCGCCAAAGCCTTGCTCATTGAAACGCCGCGAGCGTGGCAGGCCGGCTTCGGACTCGTCCCGCTCAGGACCGAGCATAGCGATGAAAGCATCTCCACCGCGCAGGAGTGGCTGTATGAGAATTTCCACAAGAACTTCCCTCTGGAAGCCACAGCCAAACGAGTCGGCATGAGCCTGCGCAATTTTGTTCGTCGCTTCAAACACGCCACAGGCGACAGCCCGCTGATGTACCTGCAAAAGCTGCGCATCGCCGCCGCCAAGCGCCTGCTGGAAAGCGATCATCGCAGCGTGCAGGAAATCAGTGATGCGGTAGGTTACCAGGATGTGGCGTTCTTCCGTAGCCTCTTCCAGCGGCACACCGGCGTCTCACCCAGCGCTTACCGCCAGCGATTTGGAGTTTAGCCGAAAGTTGGGCGAGCTGATCTTTCCGATGCCGTAACGGCGGCGAGTCAACCAGCGGCAGCGATCATGGGTTGCGCGCCGAACAAATTCTTCAAGCGATTGCCAACGTTTAGGTGCTTTGCCTTCGTACACCCGCTGGAGCGTCAGGAGCAGAACGTCTTGTATAACGTCTTCCATTACGTGAGTCTGAAGTTGATATAGCCTTAGCCAGACAGTAATTCGCTCACTGAAGTAGCCATAGAAATGCTCAGAGATTTCAGAATCTCGTGCACGCAGCCGCCGCAAATACTCGGGGCAGAAGCAATGGTTTTCCATTCGAGCCTCGCGCACATGCATTTTACTCTTTACAAGTTTAGAAAATTCGGCGCGCCCCGGCTGGTTTGTGCACGGCGCGCCGAATTGCCCTGGTGGTCGGGTCGGGTGAACGGCCAGTTCGCTGCCGGAGGTTAGGGTTGGCGCGGTGTCGTGGCCTGCGCCACGACGTTTCGCGAAGGCTGTGCGCCATGGATGATTGCTTTCGCCATGGCCATCCGCGGCGCAAGCTCCCGCTCCAGTGCCTGCAACTGAAGCAACTCAGTGTTTTGCTGGTCCAGGTAGATCGAAGCGAGATCTCCCATTGCGCCGGCGCCCA
>JBAIYI010000822.1:0-4844 GCA_037915955.1 Terriglobales bacterium | reverse complement strand
TTCTGGCGGATATCGGGACAGATGTGCATGCGATCGTAAGCAGTCCGCTCAAGCGGGCATCGCAGACCGCGTCCTTAGCCGCTGAAGAACTGGGATTTGAACGTGAAGTGCAATTCGATCCAGCGCTCCGCCCGGAGAGCTCATTTTCAACGTTCCAGTCCATGCTGGCACGCCTGAAGAAGCACGAATCCATCCTTGTTGTTGGGCATAACCCGAGCCTCACCGAATTCCTGAGCAAGTCAGTGGCGAATGGCAGCGCGGGAGCTCATATCGAGCTGAAAAAGGGCGCGGTGGCCAAGGTCGAAATAAACGGCAGGAGAGGGACTCTCCACTGGCTAATCACGCCGAAAATCGCCCGGACTCTTCACAGGAGCCGGAAGCTGAGTTCGCGCCCGAAGACTTCCAAAAAGTAAGGCACTTCTTTTTGAGCTGCCCACAGCTCTAGGTCGGCGCCGCCACGCGCCGCAGCCACGTCCAGACGCACGGAGCCATCCCGTATAGCAACTTTCACATTCTGCACAGCCCCGCGTCTTCCCTGGTTCAGAGCCCTGGCAACACGCAGGAGGGCGGTCGCTTTCAGCACGTCGGTGCGCAGTTGCGCCGGCAGAGCCTTGATCAGGCGGTCGCGGAGTTGGGGACGGGAGTTGCCTTGATATCGAGCAATGGTAGCGATGATCTTTCGCTGCAGAGGTGTGTACCCGAAGAGCTCTGATTGAGCAATGATGTAGTAGGCATGGCGGTGCCGGCCCACAGGATTTATAAAAGCACCCACCTCGTAAAGTGAAGCTGCGGTGGCGATCCAGTCGCGGTATTCAGCGTTCAGTCCATGCACGCGCCTGGTTTGGTCGAAGACCGCGAGGGCCAGGTTCGTTACTTGTGAAGCATTGTTCGTATCGATACGATACCGCGCCGCCATTCTTGCCAGCACGTCTTCCCGGTCTGATTCTAGTTGGCGATGCGATCTTGTGCGCTCGTCATATTCGGCGGCCATCTGCGCCAGCAAGCCGTCGCGCAATCCGAGCGGCGAATAGCGAAACGCCCGGGCTGCCACAAGGTCGAGCAGCCGGGAATAGACCACTGCTCCCGCAATTACGATTTCAGCCCGCTTGGAATTGATGCCCTTAATGGCAGCGCGCTGGCGCATGGTCAGTTTCGCAAGTTTCTTGCAGAGCTTAGATACCGCCGGCTGCGAAACCATATTGTTGCGGCCCAACTTCAGCGATTGCGCCGCCCCGGCCAGAGCTGCCGCCGTGCCTGAGGTCGCAATTGCGATGGGGGTCTCTGCCCGAAGGATATGGCGCGGCACGCGCTTGCTCTCTTCCACAATGAACTCGTGCAGCCGCTTCAGTTCCTGTTTAGCCGGCGGATCGTTCTGGATGAACTCCTCAGTGAGCCGCACGGCGCCGAGCGGCAGGCTCACAATGTCCTTGATATGACCTTTCTCGGAGAAGATGAGTTCACAGCTGCCGCCACCGAGGTCCATGAGCAACAGCTTTGAAGGGACTGCACGCAAACTCGAGACCACGCCCAGATGGATCAGCCGGCCTTCTTCAATACCGGAGATGATTTCCAGCTTCCATCCGGTTGCCGATCTCACCCAGTCAGCGAAGATATGGCCATTTTTGCTGTCGCGCATGGCGCTGGTGGCCACAACACGTGTGCGTTCCACGGCATACGTCTGAACGGCCCGATGAAAGCGTCGGAGCACTTTGAGAGTGTGCGCCATCGCCTGGGGATCCAGATTGCCGTCCTTGAAAACACCTTCCCCAAGGCGAGTGACTTCACGGTCCTGGTGCAGCGGTACCAATCGCCCGCCGCGTAGTTCAGCAACACTCAGCCGGACTGAGTTGGAACCGATATCAACGGCCGCGAATGCAGGCATGAACTCAGGCGTTTATGGCCAGCGAACGCTGCACTCGTGCCCGCTGAGGAAGTTTCTTGGAGGGATTTAAACCGGAAAAAAACTCAGAAACGGCGGTGACCGCCTCCATCCTGCGGGATTCCGCAAGCGTACGGATCTCCTGCAGAACAGCACAAATCTTCTTATCAGCGAAGAACTTCTTCGCCGTGATGGTGAGGCTTTCCCAATCGTGCCATTTGCCGAGTGCATCCTGCGCAGACTTGAGCTGGCGCATCAAGTGTTCCTTTTCAGCACTCTCGGGCGCCAATTCTGCCAGATAACGGACCATTTTGAGTTCGATGCGCAGTTGATGCAGACGGCCTGCCTTGAAAGTTGAGTGCTTCTGGTTCTTCTGCGCCAGCACGTTAAGTCGGGCCTGCGCCTCAGATAGAGCCCCGTCATGCTCAGGACGATCTGCAGAAACGGCTGACTGGCCCATTTGTTCCATATGCGCCAGCAGCCGCGTATGACGAAGCTTTCCGGCAAGTTCCCCAAGTTTTGAGGCGCGGCGTTTTCTCTTCTTTTCCAGATGCGCCCCTAAGCTCCTCAGGTCGTCGTGATCTGCAGGGGCCGGCAGTTCATTGACCAGCTCCAGTTGGATATCCAAATCGCGGACCTTACCGGCCTTCTTTCGCAGATCTTCCAGATTTTCCAAGTACGCCTGCTGCTTCTTCCCAGGCTTCAGGTCCCCGTATTCGAGCGCCGCGGTGAAGCGCCGGGTACTGACCCGCAGTTTGTGGATCTGGTCGGGCTGAGGATCGCGCCGCACTTTACGAAGGGAGATGGAAAAGTCTTCCACCAGATCGTGAATGCGGGCTTCAGCGAAGGTCATGGCGTGCAGCTCGAACCTTCCAAGATACCGCACCCGGCCCTGCTACACAAACCAGAGGACGAGTCCGGGTGGTTGTTGCCGGGCGGACATCTGTCAGGAATAATAGGCATACAGGCGATGGAGTTCGCCTCATAACCGCCAGCGCGCTGGCTGATGACTCCTACTCAATTCATATTTGGAGCCGTCTCTGATGCGAACTCTGGTTGAGTGGAGATCCTATGCCTGGATTTCTGTCGGCGCCATCCTCGGCGCCAATCTCCGGTATTTTCTGACGAAGATCATTACCCGGTTCAGCGATGCGGCCTTTCCTTACGGTACGCTGGCGATCAATTTAACCGGCAGTCTGATACTCGGATTTTTCCTCATCTGGACTACGGAACGCGTCTTTGCCAACCCGTTGTGGCGATGGCTGGTAGCGATAGGCTTTTGCGGTTCGTACACAACCTTCTCCAGTTATGCCTTTGAAACCATGGCCTACTTTGAGCAGGGCAACTGGACGCTTTTCGCAGCCAACATAGTTGCCAACAATCTGCTGTGCCTTGGCGCGGTGCTGGTGGGCGCGATGATTGCGCGCGGAATTTGATCCGTTGCGGCCCGCGTGTAGAATCCGACTGGAGAGAATGAGAATCTCGTTATGAGTGCAGAAGCCAGCGCGGTGCAGGTAACGGTCTACCTCAACGAAGCCGATCAATGGAAACATCGCCCACTGCATCTGGAGTTGCTCAAATATCTGCGCGAGCAGGAAATCGCGGGGGCCACCGTACTGCACGCCGTCGCTGGTTTCACCGGACACAGCCGGGTGAAAACTTCCACGCTCGTGGATGCCGGCGGGAAGCTGCCTCTGGTCCTGACGTTTATCGATAAAGAAGAGCATGTGGATCGAGTCATGCCGCAGATCAAGGAGATGGCCGGACACAGGCTCATCGTGCGGGAGAAGGTCGTGATTGAAGGCGAGGCCGAATGAATTCGCCTTCTGTAGACGTGCTGGCGCTGGCCGCACATCGTGACGACGTGGAGCAGACTTGCGGGGGGACACTGCTGAAGATGGCCCAGGCGGGTCATCGTACCGGGATTCTTGACCTGACGCGCGGCGAGATGGGAACGCGCGGAACTGCTGAAGATCGTGCCCGTGAGGCCGGAGAGGCTGCGCGGTTATTGAAGGTAAGCTTTCGCGAGGCGCTCGATATCCCTGATGGTCGCGTGGAAAACACCTGGGATAACCGCCTCAAAGTGGCCCGTGTGATCCGCGAGCAACGGCCGCGAGTGCTGATCCTTCCCTACTGGCAGGGACGCCACCCTGATCACTACACGGCTTCCACGCTGGGCTATGAGGCGGCGTTTCTGGCCGGATTGACGAAGCTAGGCAACACCTCCGGCTCGAGCACCGGCCCTCTTGCCGATGCCGTGGCGAAGTTACCGCCGCACCGGCCGTTCAAAATCATTTACGCCAGCCTCTATTACGACGTGCGACCCAGTTTTGTGGTGGACATCACCGAGCAGTTTGAAACCCGCGTACAGTCTTTGCTGGCGTATCGATCCCAATATGCCGACCAGAGCGCGGGGAGCGGGCTCTTCCCTGCTGAAAAAGAGATCCGCAGCCGCCTGGAAGCCATGGCCAGCTTTTATGGCCTTCTGGCCGGAGTGAAGTACGCCGAGCCCTTCGTGCAGAAGGAAGTCGGGCTTGTGCATGACGTCACGCTGATCCCGGTGGCCTCACTCTAGCAACCGTCTCGCAAAAGTGAACGCCGGCAGTGGGTGAGGCGCTAATTTTTGTGAGCCGACATGAAACGTTCTTTCCATTCAGTGCACATATAAGTACGGAGAACCGTTAGAGGAGGGTGTGGAAGCCCTACCTGGCTCCTTTTGCTTCCGTGCGTTCCTCTTGTTTTCTTTACCTTGGTGGATTGAGTCTTCGCGGCAGCCGAATCGCCGCGAAGACTTTTTGTTCTTGGACTGACATCAGGCGGGAAAAGCGGAATCGAGTACCGGCCTGAGATTTGCCCCGGCCGGAAGCGTGCCAAAGGTCTGGCCGTGATCGCCGCGCAGGCGCGATGCCAGGAACAGTTCGGCGCGATCCGGGGACGCGTGCCGAACCATTAATAGCGCTTGCAT
>JBAIYI010000892.1:0-2443 GCA_037915955.1 Terriglobales bacterium | reverse complement strand
TGGCTTCCTGATTCACCACCGCAGCTTCCTGGCGGCGCGGATCAATCTCAAGGATCGGCGTGCCCGCCGCAACGTGTTCGCCGGCGCGCACAAAAATCTTCGTGATGTCGCCTTCCACCTGCGGCTGCAGGATGGCCGCATTCAACGAGCGCAGCGTGGCCAGGTAATCAGTGGATTGCGGCACCATCTTCTCTTCCGCCGTCATCACCTTCACGGGGAAGGCCTGCGGACCGGCAGGCTTGCCGGCTTCAGCGTGGCTGGAGCAGCCCGCCAGCACGCCCGCGGCAATCACCAGCGCGCTTAAGCTCATCAGGGTCTTATGTTTCAACAAAGACATGGAACCAACTCTCTTCTCTCTCAGCCAATTGGATTTAGCCAATTGGACTCCGGATTCACAGTGTTCAGGGCGAAGTGGCTGCCTTTTCCGTCTCTTCCTTTAATTACGACGTTCGCGGAAGGCAGGTTCGACTCCCGTCACTTTTTTTCGCGCACATTCCGTGCTGTAATGCGCAAATTGCGGCTCAGTGGCTTGCAATCCGCCATCTTTAAAAATTAGACGGTTGATCGTTTCGGGGGCATCATTGACGGCCAGATTTTTTATCGGCGGATCGTCACTAACCGATTGGCCACAGGAAGCTTCTTCGAGCCACGTATTTCCGGCGAGCACGGGGCAGAACTTCGCCGGAACTTCGCTAATTATGATACTGCGGGAACGGCACAGGGGTCAAGCGTTGAGCATACAGCAGTCAGCACTCAGCATTCAGCCCCGTACCATTTTCGCGAAGGCTCGAAAACTCAGTGCGGACGAACGCGATGGTGCGAATTGAAAGTACGCTCCGGAAGAAAGCAGGTGTCGTAAGTTGCTACTATCTGAACTGCACTGTTGCCTCAGTTTCAATTTCCACCGGCTTTCCAGCGAGTAAATACGGTCTGTACTTATATTGCTTGACCGCTGCTACCGCGGCAGGCCCTAAAATTGGATCGCCCGCTACTCGCATTGCTTTCGTGGCATTCCCATCGCGATCAACTACAAGTCCGACGATAACATCACCTGTTATCTGCTTTTTCCTAGCTTCTGGCGGATACTCTGGCTCGACCTTCTTCAGGATCATCGCCTGCGAGACCCGTTCTGCCACCCTCAGTCGCATGGGGCCCCACGGTTTATCTTCCTGAGCCAGAACTGCTTTCGACTGCGCTGTCAAAGGCGCTTTTTGCCCATGTAAGCAGGCCACAGCGGCGAAAACGGCCACCGTCGTGAGAATTGAGGGTTCTTTCATGCGCCTATCATTGCAAGTGACAGGAGTGGAGTCAAAGAACGTGTCAGCCGGATGAAGTCCGGTAAGCTCGCTGCTAATGGCCAGCAGCTCCTCATTTCTTCGCCGGTTTGAGCGAGCTCTGGATCGGATGGTTGATCTGATCGATCATCGCGCGCACGGTGTTCACATGTTCGCCGCTGGGCGCAAATTGCAGGTAGCCGTTCAAATCTTCAAGCGTCCCCGGCGGGACCGAGTATCTTCCCTGCTCCGCCTTGCCGCGGCCGAAGAGAATGGTGCCGCGGATGTAATGCGCGTCGGCCATGGTGGGGTCTGAGGCAAGAGCGTGTTCGCAGGCAGCCAGCGCTTCGTCTGAGCGGCGCTGGTTGTAATAGATGGCGCACAGGTTGAACCACGGCATCGCCGGATAAGCCGCCACTTCCGTGGCCTGCTTGAACGCATTGATGGCTGCATCCGTCTGCTTCATTTGATCCAGCAGATGGCCTTGCGCGTTCAGCAGCTGTCCCAGCCCGGCTTTGGTCACCGGCGAATCAGGCGTTGCAGCGAGCTCCTTCTGCGCTGCGGCGATGCCGGACTGGTAAACGGCCAGCGCGTCTTTGCGCCGCTCATTGGTAGTAAAGATGGCGCCCAGCGTCTGGTACGGACCCCACTGGTTCGGCTCTTCCGCAATCGCCGCCGTGCATTCCTGAACGGCAGCGTCGGTCTGGCCGCGGTTGTTCAGCGCATCGCAGGCGCGATAGTGCGCCATGAATGGATTCGGAAAGGTTGCCGCCGCTTCCTTATACAGAGTCACCGCCTTGTCCATCTGGTCCAGGCGTTCATAGCACTCAGCCAGGGAGAGCAACATGTCGCCCAGGTTGTTCAGCGTCTTGTCAGTGTCAGCGGGATTCACCAGCAGGTTCCGCAGCTCCTCCACACCCCTGGTGTAGCTGTGTGCCGCGTCTTCATATTGCAGGCGGTTTTGCTGCAGGCGGCCCAGGTTCTGGTAGAACTCCCAGCGATGTGGATCCAGATTGATCAACTGCTGCAGCGTGTCAATGGCGGTGGTCCAGTCTTCCAAATTCATTGCTGAGTGATAATCTGCGACCAGGCGGTTGATCTTGGGAGCATTGTCGGTCTCCTGCTCCAGCAGCTCCCGCTGCTGTTTGGTCAGTTTGCCGTTTGGATTC
>JBAIYI010000012.1:0-2002 GCA_037915955.1 Terriglobales bacterium | reverse complement strand
TCTCTCAAATCCCACGGCTCCGTAATATACCGCGCGATCAAAGAACTGCTCCAGCAACTGCAGCATCTCATGCGCGCTGGAGAGTTCGTAGAGGTCTTCCGCCTTGGCGTTGCGCTTGAGATATTCCCACAGATTTTCTTTCACGAGAACAATGGTCCAGATCAACTGGCTGAGCGGTACGCCCTGTTCGGCCCGGCGGGCTCCGATCTCCGTGTAACGCGTTGCCACGTCCTGCTCGCGTCCGTGCGTCAGCCACTCGCCCAGATGGCTGTAGATTTCCTGGACGCGCTGCTTCAACTCGGCATCGGGAACATTGCGGTACTCCGGCAGGAACGGCGACTTCTTGACCCGCTCCAGCAGCCCCGCAGCCAGCGGCTCAGAATGCTCCTCGATCAGTTGCACCAACTTGTAGGTAAGTAGCATCGCCGGAACCTCCACAATGCATTATCGACTCCCTTTGCAGGCACGAGCCGTGACCATTATCACACCGGGGGCTTCAATCGGCCGCGCCCTTGCCGCAAATCGCAATTGCGTCGCGGAGTAAAAACGGGCCGTGCCTTGTGAGAGCACAGCCCGCTTGCGTTCGCTCGGAGGTACAACAATGAAAATCCGGAAATTCTGTTCGTTGACGGCCAGCTCAGCGACTTGTCTTAGCTGGCCTTTGACTCTTGTGAAGCCCGCTGCAGCCGGGTGATCTCCAGCAACGCCACCGCTGCGGCGTCCTCCTTGGAGATTGCGTCCTTGCGGATCACGACTTCGGGGGCGCCGTCGCACCGAATCACAAGATGCCAGAGCGAATCAGCATTCGACACCTGGGGCTTGGGAGCAATACTGGCATGGTAGGGATGCCGAACGATATGCATGAGAGTCCTCTCGGGGGGATCAGGGTCTTTTGCGTCTATATCTATTGTCTTCCGCAGCCCGGGTTCGCTTTGTTAAAAACAGGTTAAAATCCGGCTTGGTTTGTGGAAAAGAGGGCAAATCATCGTGCGGGAAGAAGCGACGTAAACTATTGACCCGCTGAGGCTTAAAAGTCAGCTCCTGATCGAAAATGCTAACGCGCGCTTAAGGACTTCATTCCACGTGTCGCCACTCCCGGCAAGCTGATTGGCAGCACTCCCTGAGGCTGGATTTCCCCGAAGAGAACCTTGGCCACACTCAGCTCTGACGAGCTCACACCCGAGAAAGAGCACACGTAGTTCTGTATGGATGGGAAGTTCAGAATGATGTAGGGATTGCCCAAGGCTGCCACAACGGTCTTGGCGGATGCAGTTTCAAGAATCTGGTTCAGCAGGTCGCCGGTGGACTGTTGCAGCCCCACGCTGTTCACCAGCTTGCCGTTCACCATAACCTGCTTGCCGGAAACCGGTGAAACGTAAGTCGCGACCGCCACTTTCCCGGCGTCCTTTACAGCCTGCAGGATCACCCCCGCGAGCGGCGTGGCAAGACTTGCATCCACATAAAACACCGTGGCATCTGCGCGCCGCGACTTGATTGCCAGCTCCAGCCCACGTCCCCATGCGCCATGGGCATTGTCGGAGATGATGATTGTGACCAGGTTCGTGGCGGCGCTCGCAGGCGCAGGATAGTACTCGTTCTCAGTCTTTGGCGGAGCCTTCTGTGAAAGCGGCATGACCTTGCCGTTGTTCCGCACAACCGTGACCGCCTGATCGGCAACCTGCTGCGCGAACTCGAGGTTTTCCTGCCGGCTGACGAGATGAGAGACCTGGTCCAGATCAACGAGGCGCGCCTTGTTCAGCCCCACCGAGGCTTTCATCTCCAGCACGCGACGTACTGATTCATCCAGACGCTTCTCCGTGAGCTCACCTCGGTGCACAGCGTCAAGCACCCCGCGATACGCGCCATCAAGATCGCTGGGCAGAAGCAGCACGTCATTTCCGGCTTTCAGCGCATCCACGGCGGCGCGGCCCGCGGGATTACCGGATTGAGCAGGATACAAGCCCGTGAGTCCGCGCATCTCCATCGCATCGGTCACGATGAC